>JAHCBB010000013.1 GCA_019634635.1 Verrucomicrobiia bacterium | reverse complement strand
GCTGGAGGGTCGGGGCGGGTCGCCACGACCCAGTTGGGTGGTTCCCAGTGCGTTTGAGCATCACCACGACCGACCGGCGTGCATGGGGACGGGCGGTGACGTTCATTGACCGCGGGCCGCAGGTCCATCACCGTGACGGACATGCGGGTGATGTCGCGAGATTCCAACGGAACTTCGCCCGGATGAAGGCATCCTTCGCCAACAACGTCCTCCCGGCGCGCGACCTGCGCTGGGTCCGACGGATGCAGATCCGGCTGGCCTGACCCGATCTTCCAATGCCCCCGCGCCTCGTCTGGTTGGGAATCGGCCTCTGGATCATCCAGGCCCGACTTGGTGCTGAGACGTTCACGGTGAATCGCGAACTGCAAGTGCAGTTCCTAGGGGCGACTCAGGGAACCAACCACGTCATGCCGGGGCAGCGCCTTCGCCAGCTGCATGGCAGGGCTCCGGCCTGGCTGAGGGATGTTCTGGCACGCCTGTCGCCCGGCAGCGCTGCCCCCGTGATTTCCCGGACGAGCGAAGACGCCACATTGATTCTCTGGTTCTGGGATGCCAGCCCCAGCAACCGCGGCGGATTGCGCTCCCCGTTTGTGCCTCAATTGGTGGTGATGCGACCTCTGGCGGATGACGGTCTGCCGTGGGGACTGGAGGTCTATCCTCAAAGGGCAGGGTGGCCCTGGCTGTTCGACGCCCCGATATACCCGAGGCGTCCGCGGACCATTCTGTTCGAGTTCGCGTCCGCCGGCCGTGGTGCATCGGATCCCTCGTCGCATGTCCGCCACGCCGGAACTTTGCGGGTCCGGAATCCGTCACCCTTTGACGGCCCGTTCTGGACGCCCCAGCCGTTTCCGGTGCGTCGCTCCATCCATGGAATGAACCTAAGTGTGGACGACGTCCACGTGGAACGGTCCATTCGCACCAACGCAGGGCGCCGCTGGATGCACACCCGGATTGTGGCGGAGCTTGCGGGAGATTTCCGCGACCCGGATGTGCGGCAGCGAATTCGCCGGGTCACCCTATCCGATCCCACCGGAAACCGCATTGCACTGGCTCGCTTTCCGAGCTCCGACGCGCAAACGGACGGGGGAAGCGTTCGCTACTGGAGCAGTGCCACGCTGTTTGACGACGATCCCGCGTGGCAGCTCAGCGTGGAGTTGTCGCCCCGACCGGAGGAAGAACGGTCGGAAGTGCTGCAATTTGCCGGAGTTCCGGACAGCAGCCCTTTGCGGACACCGCCTTGGGACGAATCAGGCCTGCTGCCGGTCTCATCCCCGGTTCCGGCACCACCGTCGCAGCAATTGTCCCGGCGGATACCAGGCCTCGGCGTGGGGGATGTCCGGGTATGGTACAGAGACTCTCCCTCCGATTCCCCTTGGGGAGAACCCGTGCAGGTGACCATGACCCTAACCGGAGTCCACTCCAACTCGACGGTGCGTGTCGTCTCCATTGAGGATAGGGAAGGGCGCACTTGGAAGCCGTTGACCCACCAGGACCCGCTCCACTTTGGCCAGATCGGCCGTCAGTCCTCCTGGGAGCTCTTCCCTTCCCAGCTCCAGACCAATGCGACGGCCCCATTCGACGTCTTCGTTGAAGTGATGCTCACACATCGGGTCGATTTTCTCGTGCCAGCCCGCATACCCCGCCACGTTCCGGATGGGGTCCGGAACAGGATCCGGAGTTCGGAATTGCAGGCTGATTGACATCGGTCCCTGGGACCAATCCGCAGGCAGTTCCCCGCCATGCCTCCGGAGGAACAGGTCATTGGGAGCCCACGCGAACGGCCCGGTGGAAGCCCTGACGATCCGTGGTCGCGGGATCGCTGAACGTGGAGGTTCCCGTTCCCGACAGGACCACCTTCATCCGCGATTCCCAGGTGGACGCCTCCAGTTCTCTTGAGAATTCGATGCGGTTTGTAGTGCCCGGCGGGCCGGAAAGTGTGATCCAGGTTTCCGACGACGCCTGAATCCTCAACGGGCCTCGCAGTCAATGGAAGCGGGCCTGGCCGCGCTTGGTATCGCCCCGCCGGGGTGCGCTTCGGGGCTTTCGCGGTGGCCGGGGGCGGCGCATGATGGCGTCCTCATGAGTGACGTGATTTATCCCCGTTCGCCACGGGAGCAGATGAACGGCTGGTGCCATTTGCCCCGACTTCTGGACAAGACCCGCCTGCACCTCGCCGGCCGTCTGGGGCCGGACTACGCAGGGAACTTCGCCTACAAGGGGTTCGATGCGGAATGGCTCAGGCATGCCGGCGTGTCCGCCGAACAGTTTATCGGGGTGGTGCGGGGCACCCTCACGGACGGGGAGGTGTGCGACTGGGTACGGCGCCACGTGCAGCGGTCCCCGGCCGAGAAGGAGTCCTTCAACCAATGGCTGCTGAACCGCGGACGCGAGGAGGATCCGGCGCTGCGGCAGCGGCTCCAGATGCGGAAGGCGGAGGCGGGGCTCGGGCATCGGGACGACATCCAGACGTTCGTGGATTTCATTGACGCCGACGAACAGCGTCTGTGAGGTCGGCCACGTGACGGTCGTTGGCGTGCAGTGGGCGGTCTCCTGGGAGGACAAGACCGCCAATTTCAACCAGGTTCGACGGATGCTGGAGGGCGCGGCGATTCCGCCAGGCTCCTTGGTGGTGCTCCCGGAGATGTTCTCCACTGGATTCAGCCTGCGTGTGGACCGGACCCGGCAGGGGGAGCCTCCGGAAGGTGAGGAATTCCTGGTGGCGCTGGCGCGCGAAACTGGATCGGCGGTGCTGGGGGGCGTGGTGGGTGGCCGGGACGGGGAGGGCAAGCCCTACAACCAGGCGGTGGCCTTTGCGCCCGACGGCCGGTTGCTGGCGCGTTATTCCAAGATCCACCCGTTCCGCTTTGGCGATGAGGCCCTTCACTACGGCGCGGGCGATGCCGTGGTCACCTTCGAGTGGGGCGGCTTCCAGATCGCACCCTTCGTCTGCTACGACCTGCGGTTTCCGGAAATCTTCCGGTCGGCGGTGGACCAGGGCGCAACGCTGTTCGCCGTGATCGCCCAATGGCCGCTCGGCCGCGCGCGGCATTGGTCCACGCTGCTGCGGGCCCGCGCGATCGAGAATCAGTCGGCCGTCGTCGGCGTCAACCGCTGTGGCACGGATCCCCAGCTCGAGTATCCGGGACGCACTGCAATTGTGGACCCGCAGGGCAACACCCTGGCGGAGGGCGACGACACCCCCCGACTCGTGCAGGCGGTTCTCGAACCGGGCGCCGTCGCCGAATGGCGTGCCAGCTTCCCCGCGCTTCGTGATCGGCGCTGGCCGGTGTGACGGGATTCGGAGATGGGTGGGATCAGGGGGCGGGGGTGTCCGCACCGGCCCGGACCCATTCGGCGTTGAATGCGGCATGGGCAATGGTGCCGCCGCCACCGGGATGATCGCTGTAGGTCGCGTGGAGCCACCCGTCGCGAGTCTGGATGAGGCTTGGATAGGAGAAAGAGCCCCGGCCCGGCTCCACCCGCTCGAGCGCCCGCCGCCACCTCCAGGTGCGCCCTTCATCGTCGCTCAACCAGACGGCAAGGGAATGCCGGCCTGATTCGGTGTCGTTGCCGATGAAGGCCCAGGTGCCATCCGCAAGCACCAGGACGTCCGCACCCGAACCGGGGTTGGGGATCTCACTATCCGAGACCGGACCCCAGGTCTCCCCGAGGTCGCCGGAGGTCGCCATCAGGAGCCGTTTCGGTGGGGGGCCGTTGTCCCGCATGCAGGCGACGAGGGTGCCGTCGCGCCGTCGGGCAAGGCTGGGCTGGATGTTGCCGCCCCCGATCAGCGGGGTGCTGGTCCGCCAATGAAGGCCGTCATCGTCGGTGATCGCCATCAACGAGCAGGAGAATCCATCGTGATAGAGGCCGAGGATCAACCGTTCCCCGAGTTGAATCGGATGCGCCCGGGGCATCCAGCCGAGGCGGCGGTACAATTTGTTGGTGGCGTGGGTCCGCATGGACTCCAGATATTCCTCGACTTCGCGGCGTGTCCGGTCGTCCCAGGATGCCACCCCGGCCGCCTGCTCCAGTTCCGGCAGGCGCCGGGCGATGGCAGCGTCGAATTCCGGTCCGGGGGTGACGTGGAGGACCTCGCTGCGCTCCCAGCGCGGTGGCGTGGTCTCCTGCCAGTCGGTGCTGACCCGGTATTTGAGCAGGGCGCCCTCCCACCGGTGATCCAGGATGGTGGGATAAAACAGCCAGAGGCGGCCCCGGGGATCCACGTGGAGCGATGGGTTGCAGTCTGGATACCCCGGAGTGTCGGCCAGCACGAAGCGCTGCCCCCAGGTTCTGGAACCGGCCGGGAGACGGGCGGCTTCGATGCGAACATCGTCCGCCTTGCGTTCCCCGGAGCCGTGGAACCAGCAGGCCAGGAGGTCGCCGTTGGGGGCTTCCACAATGCAGGAACCGTGGTTGTGCCAGGGTTCGACCGGGAAGATCCGCTGTGAGTGATGCTCCGGTTCCGCCGCCGCGACGGCGGGCGGCCCCAGCGACAGGCCGAGGAGTGTGAACAGTACCGGCAGTACCGGGAGGAGCGGCAGGAAGTTTGCGGCCTGGCGCATGACCCAGGGCGCGTCAGCGCAGCAGTTGTTTTTCCAGGTAGCCCACCGTCTGGCGGACCTGCGGATCCACCTCCATCCGGTTCTTCACCGCGCGGACCGCGTGCAGGACCGTGCCGTGGTCGCGGCCCCCGAAGGCGTCGCCGATCGCGCTCAGCGAGGCTTCGGTCAGATTGCGGCACAGGTACATCGCCACCTGGCGGGGAAAGGCGATGTTCTCGGGACGCCGCTTGCTGGTCATGTCTGCGAGCCGGATGTCGTAGTGCTCGGCGACCCGCTTCTGGATCACTTCGAAGGTGATGGCGCGACGGCTCTCCTCCTGGAGGATTTCGCGGAGCAGATGCTCAACATCCTCGAGGCGGAGGGGGCGACCGGTGAGCTTGTTGAAGCTGGCGACGCGGACCAGCGCGCCCTCCAGGCGCCGGATGTTGGTGCGGATGCGATCGGCGAGGAACTGGAGGATGCCGGGCTCGAGATCCACACCGAGTACCACCTGTTTCTGGCGAAGGATGGCGAGGCGGGTTTCGACATCGGGCGGCTGCAGGTCGGCCGCCATGCCCCATTCGAACCTGGAAATCAGCCGCTGCTCCAACCCCGGGATCTCGCTCGGAGGTTTGTCACAGGTGAGCACGATCTGCTTCCGCGCCTCATGCAGCGAGTTGAACGTATGGAAGAACTCCTCCTGGATCCGTTCCTTGCCCGCGAGGAACTGGATGTCGTCCACCAGCAGGCAGTCCACCTGTCGGTACCGCCGTCGAAAGCGGGCCAGCGAGTTGTTCTGCAGGCCGTCAATGAACTCGTTGGTGAACCGTTCGCAGCTCAGGAAGGCCACCTTGAAGTGCTTGCGCTGGCTGAGGATCTCCTGGCCGATCGCGTTGAGCAGGTGGGTTTTGCCGAGACCGACCCCGCCGAACAGAAACAGGGGATTGTAGGAGCGCCCGGGATGCTGGCAGACCGCCAGGCAGGCGCTGTGCGCCATCTGGCTGTTGGAGCCCACCACGAACGTTGAGAAGGTGTTGTTGGGGTTGAACGAGGCCTCAATGGGGCGCCCGTTGGCTGGGGAGCGTCCGTCGGGCCGCACCCCGCGGGCCGGGGCATCGCGAACCAGGGACGCAGCCGGCGCGGAGCCCGGCGCGCCCACCACAAAATCAATGTCCACCGGACGCACTGCGAGCCGGCTGGCCGTGGATCGCAACAGGTCGAGGTAATTGTCCTTCAGCCACATCGCGCAGAAGTCGTCGCGGACCTCCAACTGGAGCCGGTCTCCGTCGAGGCAGACCGGTCGGATGGGCTCGAACCAAAGGGCGTAGATATCGGGCTTCAGCAGGTCCTTGAGGTGCTGTTGCACCCCGGTCCAGAGGCTCTGGGTGGTGGAGGCCATCGGGTGGGCTTCGGAGGAGAGGTTCCGGGGGAGATTTGCCAGCTTATTCACGACCCGTTGTCACCGGGTTGAAACGCGGCGCCCGGGGGCGCAACCCTGCGTTTCCCAAGGAAATAGGTGGGATGCGGTCCCGAGAGGCCGGCGGCTTCAGCCCGGGGCGACAACGATTCTAAATCACTCGAATACAACTGTTTACAATAAATTTTCACCGGAGTTCAACTTTGAGGCGCGACGGATGGCTTTCTTGAGACGGCGCGACGACGGCTGGCTTGTAGGCTGTCGGGTTGCTGCAAACTAGACGAAATTGTTGAGACTTTTCCCCACGTTATTCACAGGCTGTTTTTCGTTCGCTTTTTTGCCGTTTTGGGTTCCTGCGGACCGGGTGGGGACCGGTCTTGGGACGGCCGGGGGCGGCTGTCGGGCCGGACCCGGGGTCAAACGGCCGCTTCGCCGCGTTCATCGGTGCGGATCCGCACCGCCTCATCGAGGCTGGAGACGAAGATCTTGCCGTCCCCGATCTTGCCGGTCTTGGCGGCTTTGATGATCGCTGCTATGGCTGCCGGCACCCGGGCATCGGCCACGGCAATTTCGATCTTGATCTTGGGCAGGAAGTCCACCGTGTACTCGCTCCCGCGGTACACCTCGGTATGGCCCTTCTGTCGGCCAAACCCCTTGACCTCGCTGATGGTCATGCCCTCGACGCCCGCTTCGTTGAGGGATTCCTTCACTTCCTCGAGTTTGAAGGGCTTGATGATCGCTTCGATTTTTTTCATGGGCAGGGGGGGCATTCGGACCGGCTCCTTTTCTATGCCGGCATCGTCGTTGAAGTAAACGGATTTCTCCGGGCCCCTCAGGACTTCGTGGGCTGTCGGCGCAGGCCCCGGATCCGGGGGAGTGCGGCCGGGTTGCAAACCGGGGATTCGGGGGGAGTTTTTGCTCATGAACCGTCGGTTTTCGTTGGCGCTGATCGCCGTGGCTGCGGGTGGTGCGCTGGGGATCGCCGGGTGCCAGGTCACCCGGGCGGGATACGAATCGGCGCCCTACCAGGTGTTGTTCGAGGAGGAGGGTGTGGAGGTTCGCCAGTACCCGGCCCTGCGGGTCGCCAGGACCCCGGCATCCGGGGACGATTTCATGCGGCTCTTCCGCTACATCTCCAAGGGCAACGAGGCCGAACAGAAAATTGCCATGACCACTCCGGTCCTCATGGCAGGCGTGGGCACCACCAACGCTTCGATGGCCTTCGTGCTGCCGGCCGGACTCGACGCACCGCCCGCACCGACCGGGGATGCCGTGGCGGTGACGGCGCTGGAACCCGCGACCTATGCCGTGCGTCGGTTCCGCGGGAGCCGGCAGGGCGCGGATGGCGATGCGGTCGGTGAACTCGAGGTTTGGATGCGGGCGCGAAATCTTCCACAGGAGGGTGCCCCGGTCTTCGCGTACTATGATCCGCCCTGGATTCCCGGCTTCCTGCGACGCAACGAGGTGATGATTCCCACTACATGGAAGCCCGGGGCGGCCGACGTGCGCTGAGAGCGGCGGCGCTCAGTGCCGATGCTGTCGGTGGCACGCGCTGCACGCGGTTCCGAGGGCTTTCAGCGCGGGGCCCGGGTCGGTTGCGGGATTTCCGAGGATTTCCCAGAGTCGCTGGGCGGCGTCCACCGTCTCCGCGAGCTGTTGCCGATACCCGGGGGTGCGGCTCGCGATGCCGGGGTGCCGTCCCCATTCCCGGAGCGCTTCCAGCATCAGCAGCGCCTCGGTGCGCAGGCCCCTGGAATCCCCGGATGATTCCCGGCCGTCGCGCTGCGCGACCTGCACCTTGAGGCGGTCCAGGTGGCCGTCCAGCGTGACCATGACCTCCACCTCGCCGGAGGGAGGGACGGACTCGGCAAGAGGTGGGGCGTCGCCAGCCGGCGGGGTCGCCGGGAGGGCAAAGTTTTGGACCGCTGTGTAGAGACCGACGTAGCTGGGATCCGTTCCCGCCTGGGTCAGGAAGGATGCCGCCTGCGTCGGGGACCACGCCCCGTCCGCCATGGCCATGATCGCGGCGGCGGCCGGTCCGCGGTGTCGTCCATGATGGCAGTGGACGAACACGATGCCGGTGGACTCCCGGGTCGCCTGGACGAGCTGGGTCAAACGGGTGGACGACACCCCATCGTATCCGATGGGCACGTGAACGTAGCGCAGGCCGTGACGCCGGGCGGTCTCGAGATCCGGAGACGCGCCATCCACGCTCACCACCACCTTGACCCCGGACCGGGCGAGTGCGGCGAAGGCCTCGTCATTCCCGGGTTGTGCGCCGGACCAGAGGCGGGGCGTGAGTTGAAACGCGGCATGGACCGCGCTGTTGGTCCACGGCGACGCGGGGCCGGGCGAGGGTATTTCTGCCGGAGTTGGGTCACCCCAAACGCCCGGGCTGCCCGTGGCGACGGACAGGGCGCAGCACCGGAGGAGGATTTGGAGGTTGAATCGCACCGGGAGGCGATGGAAGGGGGGCGGGAACTCTGCCGTGAACGCCGGACCGTGATGGTGCGGGGACGGCGTCGTGCCGGGTGGCCGGGGCGACACGGTCCCCCGATGGCCGCCGCGTCAGCGACCGAGACGGAGGCTCCACCGGTCCCTCTCAGGCATCCGGGGCGGGGGGTGCCGGGGCGTCCGCCCCGGGGGCGCCCGGGCGGGACAGGCGGGACGCCCGCGACTTTTGCCACTTCTCGTATTGCTCTTCGGTGAGGATGGATCGGGTCGTGGCGGCTGCGGCCTCGCGGAGTTCCCGGATTTTCGCCATGCGCTGTTCGCGTGTGAGACTGGAGTCGTCGCGGACGGCCCGGAGCTTCTCCAACTGATCGCGTTGCGCCTCCCGCAACTGGTCGCGTTGCGCGTCGGTCAGGCCAAGTTCTGCCAGCGTGGCCTCACTGCGCGCCCGGCCGGCCTCGGCACGTTCGGCGGCTGGAGGGCGCGGGAGACCCGCTGCGGGGGCGGGAATAGCGCCTCCGCCCCCGGGGGTCGCCTCGTCGGCCGCGGTGGCGGGGATGGGCAGTCCGGGTACGGCCAGCGTCAGCAGCACCGCTGCGGGAAGAATGCGGAGGGACTTCATGACGGCTCAAATTGAATTCGATCTATCAGTAGCCATTGATCGCGCCAATGTCCCGACCATTTGCGCGACAATCAATGGCAAGATTCCGCAAGCCGCCTCCCTGGCCCCGGCTATAATCCGGCCGTGCTCTGGAATGGTTCCAACGCCGGGATGCCCCGGAGCGGGCAGCGCCGGCACGCCGGATTCACCCTGCTCGAACTGCTGGTGGTGGTGGGGATCATCGCGATTCTTGCCGGCTTGCTCCTGCCGGCGTTGGGCAGGGCCAAATCCCAGGCACGGAAGGTCAATGAAATGTCGGCCGCGCGGCAGTTGATGCTCGCCTGGCACGTGTACGCCGATGATCACGGCGACCGGGTGCTGAAGGGCTACCGCCAGTTCCAGCCCGGGGAACCCCTGCCCGTGGACCACTCCGGGCAGCCGGTGCCCAATCCGATCAACAGCCGGTATCCCTGGCGCCTCGCACCGTGGCTTGGGCGCAGTTTTCCGGCGATGTATGTGAACGAGAACCGCCCGCTGCTCGAGCAGTTCCAGCGATTGGAGGACCCCTTCATTGCGACCTATGCGGCGAGCGTGTTTCCGTCGCTGGGCATCAACGCGACCTTCGTGGGTGGCGACGATCTGGAGCTGCCGCCCGAACCCCGGGCCTTTGAGCGCTTCGGTCCGTTCTGCGTGTTGAAGACCACGGACGCCTGGAGTCCCGGCGACCTGATCGTCTTCGCGTCGGCGCGCGGCCCCTTCGAGGGGCGGGTGGTCCAGGGATTCTACCTCGTCAAATCGCCGTTCTTCATGGCCCGGCGCTGGTCCGAGCAGTTTCGGGCCGGGGATGGACCCGAGGCCTGGGGGCACGTGCATCCGCGATTTTCGGGCCGGGCCGTGGCGGGCATGGTGGATGGCCACGTCGAGGCGCTGAATCACCGCGAACTGTCGGACATGCGCCACTGGGCCAATCAGGCCGACCGGGCGGACTGGACCCTCCAGCGCATTCGCTGAGGCCCCTCATTCGACGGTGATGGCGCGCATCGCCGGATGCAGGGTGCCGTTCACGTCACGTCCCTGGACGCAGATGTAATGCGTGCCCGGCGGGAGCCCGTCGGGCAGCGATCCCTTCCAGAGGTGCGGGGACGGGATCGGCTTGGGCAGGAGCCGCCATGGCGCCACTGCATTGGTGCCCTCGCGCTCCCGCTGGGCGACGAACACCGGGTCCGGCTCGCGCACCTGCTGGAGTTTCAGCCACGGCCCGCGGTTGTTGAGGCGCATCTCCACGACGGAGTTTTCGGCACCGTTGAAGAGGTTCACGTAGACCGGGGTCGAGCCGGTCGCCGCCGACGCCACCGTCTCGGGGGTGTGGATGTTCATCTGGTAGCCGCCGGGCCGCCGGGCCGCCTTGAAATCCACACTCACCCCCCGGTCGCGGAACGTGAGCACCGTGTAGCCGTTGGGGGCTCCACACGACATCGTGGTCTGGGGAATGCCGAGCTCGTCCGGTGCACCGCCCCACCAGCTGCCGCAGGCCGTGACGTTGACGATGTGATGATGCGGACGTGCACCGCGCCAGCCGTCCTCCGCCTTCAGGAACCGGTGCTCGTGCCAGTGGGTGTGCCCGGCGATGCTCAGGCAGTACGGGCGTCCTTCAATGAGCCGGTACACGGCCTCCCGGTTGGCCAGATCATTGATCGGGACGTGCATCATCAAGAGCACCAGCTGGCGTTGCGGCACCCCCTGCAGATCGGCCTCCAGCCAGGCGAGCTGGCGCTCGTCCAGCGACGGGCGCCACGTCGAACTTGAGGTCCGCTCGGCCGGGGGCACCCACCGGATGTTGTCCAGCGCCACGAAATGGACCGGGCCGTAGTCGAAGGAGAAGTAGTTGGGCCCGTACAGCCGGTTGTACGTGTCGTCGAACGCGTCCGCGTCGGGGGCGTCGGTGTTGATGTCGTGGTTGCCGATCACGTTCCACCACGGAATGCCGATCAGGGCGACCGCGGCGTTATGCGGTTCCATGACGCTCAGATCGTCGAACACGATGTCGCCCAGCGTGACGCCGAATGACGCATTCGTCTGGCCAATCAACTCTTCGACGATGTCGTGCTTGAAGTAATCCACCTCCCGGAGATCCCGGGGCTGGGTGTCGCCGAAAAACAGCGCCTGGAAGACCTCGGGTTCCCGCTGGCGGCTGAGGGGGAAGTCCACGGACGCCGGCAGCGGCCCCGTGGGCGGGACCCCGGCGTATTTGAGGGGCGGCGACCCGGCGGGCTTGTGAGTGTAGAAGAAGCGGGGGAGACGGTCGGCGGAAAGGGGCGGGGTGAATCCGCGGGGTTTGATGACGAAGAATGTGGTCTCGGGGCCGTCCAACACCGGCAGCCGCCACCGGCCTTCGCGGTCGGTGGTGACGATGTCACGCTGGTTCGAGACGCGGACGCCCCGCAGGCCGCGCTCTCCGGGGTCGCGAAGGCCGTTGCCATTGGCATCCTCGAACACCACGCCGGTGGCGATTTCTGCGGCGGATGCCGCCACGGCAATCCCGAGGGTGATCAGCGTCACCCACCACCCGCGGTGGCCCGTCCCCCTGCTGCCGGATTTGGAGTGCATGCCGGCAGGCTATCCGGGGTGGGATCCGTTTCACAAACTGCAAGTGACCGGACGCTGCAGATGGATCGCGGCGCCGGCCGGGTTTCCGGGACCGGTGCCCGGGCCTTTTCGCTCGCGCCGGGCGCGGACGGCCCGCCAATCTTCCCCGGTCATGCCGTTGCGCCGTCCGTCCCTGCCCTTCCTGATGGGTTTCGTTTCTCTGGCATTGCTTGCGGGATCCGCTCTGCATGCCGGTCCTCGCGCGGTGCCTCCGGAGCGCCAGACCGCGCTGGACCGCTACGTGGCGGCGCCCGACGCGACCTATGGCTGGACCCGGGTGATTTCGATGCGGGACGAGAGCGCCACGGGGTACGCCCTGGAACTGACCTCGCAGACCTGGCGGTCCGCGGCCGAGGTGGATCGCCCGACGTGGAAGCACTGGCTCCTGGTGGTCAAGCCCGACGACCTGGCCCACACCACGGGCCTGCTGTTCATTTCCGGGGGCAACAACCGCGGCACCCGTCCGCCGGCACCGGGTCGCGAGTTGATCCGGATCGCCAAGGACACCCGGTGCGTGGTCGCGGAGCTGCGCATGGTGCCCAACCAACCGCTGGTGCTCGACAACGACGGGGTCGAGCGGGTGGAGGACGATTTCATTGCCTGGACCTGGGACCGGTTCCTGCGCACCGGTGACGCGCTCTGGCCGGCACGGCTGCCGATGACCAAGGCGGCAGTCCGCGCCATGGATGCGGTGACCGAGTTCCTCGCGTCCGAGGACGGCGGCAAGGTCACGGTGGACCGCTTCGTCGTGGCCGGCGGTTCGAAGCGCGGTTGGACGACGTGGACGACGGCAATCGTGGATGACCGCGTGGTGGCCATCTGTCCGATTGTCATTGATGTGCTCAATGTCGAGCCGTCCATGCTCCATCATTATCAGGCCTACGGGTTCTATGCTCCCGCGGTCGGGAATTATGCGGAACAGCACCGGATCATGGACTGGCTGGGCACGCCCGAGATCGAGCAGTTGAACCGGATTGAGGACCCGTTTGCCTATCTGGAGCGGCTCGACCTGCCCAAGCTCCTCATCAATGCGACGGGAGACCAATTCTTCCTGCCGGACTCCTCGCAGTTCTATTTCGATCGGCTTCCCGGGGTGAAATACCTCCGCTACGTGCCGAATGCGGACCATTCCCTGCGCAACACCGATGCCTACGAAACCCTGCTTGCGTGGCAGTTCGTGATCGCCAATCGCCGGCCGTTTCCAAGATTTGAATGGACCCACAGTGATGGCGGTGTGCTCACGGTCACGACCGAGGACCGCCCCGAACAGGTCGTCCTGTGGCGTGCCCACAATCCGTCCGTTCGCGACTTCCGCATGGAGGTCGCCGGCCCCGTCTTCCAGTCGGTGCCCATGGAGTCGGACGCCCCCGGCGTGTTTCGTGCCCGCGTGCCACGGCCGGAGGGCGGCTGGACGGCGTATTTCGCGGAGTTGACCTACGATGTGGGCGCGGCGGCACCGCTCAAGGTGACCACCGACGTCAAGGTCACCCCGGACACCCTGCCGTTCCCGCCGCCCAATCCAATCCGCCCCAAGGGATTCCTCTCGCGTTGAAGGCATCCCGGCTGTCCTGAGCCTCATGGTCACTCACCGCATTGGCATCATCGGCGGATCCGGCCTGTACCAGATTGACGGGTTCGAGCGTCAGCGCTGGCGGCGCGTCCGGACGCCTTTTGGTCCGCCTTCCGATGCCCTGCTGACCGGGGAGTTGTGCGGACGGGAAGTCGTCTTCCTGCCCCGCCACGGCCGGGGGCATCGTCTGCTTCCCGGGGAGTTGAACCACCGGGCCAATCTCTGGGCATTGAAGTCGCTGGGCGTGGCTTGGGTACTCAGTGTGAGTGCCGTCGGATCGTTGCAGGCGCGGTATCGTCCCCGCGACGTCGTGCTTGTGGACCAGTTCTTTGACCGGACCAAACGCGCTGCGGACCACACCTTCTTTGGCAACGGTATTGTGGCCCATGTGGCCTTTGCCCATCCGGTGTGTGAGGAGCTTCGCCGGTTGCTGCTGCGGGCGTCGAAGGGGTGTGGCGTGCGGATCCACGATGGCGGCACCTACGTGAACATGGAGGGACCCGCCTTCAGCACGCGTGCCGAGTCCATGCTCAATCACCGCCTTGGCTTTGACGTGGTCGGCATGACCAATCTGGGCGAGGCCAAGTGCGCCCGTGAGGCGGAAATCGCCTACGCCACGATGGCGATGGTCACCGACTACGACTGCTGGAAGGAGGACGAGGCGCATGTGACTGTGGACCTCGTCATCGAAAACCTCCATCGCAACGCCGCCGCCGCCCAGACGATCCTGCAGAAGACACTGCCCCTGATTCCAGAAGCGCCGGGCTGGCCGTGTCACGAGGCGCTCAAGAACGCCATCCTGACGGACCGCGCCCATTGGCCCGCGGCGACGGTGCGGCGGTTGGGTCCGATTCTTGAGAAATACTGCGCCGCGTGAGCGTTTGGGTGCCCACAGGCCTGGCTGACAACTGCGCCCGGATTTCGTGGGGCGGGCACCTGTGTCCGGAGTGGTCTCAACGGCCGCGGTGCGTCAGTCTTTCCCCATGCACTCCCGTTCCGATTCCGGCTGGCACGCCTCACGCCGAGATTTTCTCAGGTCGGCCGCCTTGGGCGCGGCGTCCCTTGGCGGGTTGCCTGTCCTTGCGACTGATGACGTCGAACGCGGCTTCGGGGTGAATGCTGCCCCCGGGTGGGTTGCGGGCGTCCACGGCTACGCGGAGGCACACAGTGTCACCGCGGGAAGCCGGATTTGGTTCGCCGTGAGTTCGGATGTGCCCTATCGGCTGGAGCTGGTCCGCCTGGGAATTGAGGTGGATGACCCGGCCGGCGATCTGGTGATCCACGACGCCGGAACGTTTCCCGCGGGCCGGCAGCCGATTCACCCGGGCAGCCATGTCCACGTGCCGCGCGGGATTCGCGGGTCCCGGAAAGCCCTGACGATCGAATGCTGGGTCCGCCCCTGGTCCCTGGAGCGACTCCAGGGGCTGGTGACGCAGGAGGACAAGTCCAGTGACGCCGGATTTGCCCTGGGTCTGGGCAGCGGCGGGTATGTGGGCTGGTTCCTCGGGAATGGCGTGGGCCCCGACGAGGCCGTCGTGCACCGCACGGCCCCCGGCGTCGTGGCGCGAGGGCGATGGCATCATGTCGTGGGACGCTGGGATGGCGTGGACAAACAGGTGTGGGTGGATGGCCTGCGGGTGGCGTCGTGGCCGTTCGCCGGTCCGCTGGTGCCGGGCCGGCATCCAATCCGGCTCGGTGCCATGGGGGAAGACGGATGGGTGGTGAAGCATCTTGATGGCGATCTCGCGCAATGCGCCGTGTATGCCCGGGCATTGTCTGACGCCGAGATCGTGGCCCGATCCGAGAGCCGCGGGCTCAAGACCGCCAACGGGCGGGGCGTGCTGGCGGCGTGGGATTTTTCCGAGGAACGTGGCGATCGTGTGGGCGACCGGTCCGGGGCGGGCCGGCACGGACGGCTCTGCAACCGGGGCACATGGATGATCGGGGGTCCCTCCTGGGATCCGGACGTGCCTCGATTCGGCGATTACGATCCCGGCCGCGATCCCTCACGGGGACACGGCCTGCGTCTGGCCTCCGATGACCTCTATGATTGCGGCTGGCGTCCGGTGCTGAACTGGCGGGTGCCGTCCGAGGCCCGGAGCGGCATTCATACCGCCCGAATCCGGTATCTTGGGGACGGGCGCGAACGGTTGTACGACATCACCTTCCTCGTCCGGCGCGCGGCGCGGTCGCGTCCGGCCCCGATCCTCGCCCTCTGTGCCACCAACACGTGGCGGGCGTACAACGGGGCGCCGTTCGGGGTGTGGCCCGATGCCCTGCACGCGGTCATCGGCACCGACGGCCTGCCCAACGCGCCGGGAAATCCCCCGGCCTTCTGTCTGTACCGCCGCCATGCGGCGGGGCAGGGCACCTACCACGTCGGGCTGCGCATGCCGTGGCCGGTGGCCGGGCCCTATGTGCTCTACGGTGGACCCACCCGCTACAGCCATCTCATGCGTGCCGAACGGTTCCTGCACACGTGGTTCGAACGGACCGGCTACCGGTTTGAGGTCATGGCGGATGACGACCTCCATCGGCATCCGGAGCGGCTCCGCGACCACCGCGTCGTGGTGCTCAACGGGCACAGCGAATACTGGTCGCTGCCCATGCTGCAGGGCCTTCGGGAATTCCTGGGTGCCGGGGGGCAGCTCGTGGTGCTGTCCGGGAACTCCCTGTTCTGGCGGGTGAGCTTTGACCCGGGTGGGACGGTGATGGAGTGCCGGAAGGTGGACGCCCCGGGCGACCAGATGCTGCCGCAGGAACGCGGGGAAAGCTGGCACAGCGACGACGGTTTGCGGGGCGGGTTGTTGCGCGATTGCGGGCATCCCGGCTGGCGGTACATCGGTCTGGAAACCCTCGGTTGGAATAATCAGTCCAATCCGAAGAACTTTGGCCCGTTTCTGGCCACCGCGACCGACCACTTCCTCTACCACCAGCCCGAGGAAACCGGGATCGGTCCGGGGGAGAGCTTCGGGCACGGTTCCGATGGCGGGTTGCCCCTGGCCAACGGTCACGAGATTGACCTTCGGCTCTCCACACTGGCCGCGCTGCAGGAAGAACCGTCCCCCCCGGGTGCCATCATGCCCGACGATCCTCCGGGCATCGTCCAGCTCGCCAACGGCGTCATCCCGTGGCGCGAGGGCGGCGCGGCATTCGACTACTTTTTCCGCCCGATCCGGCCGCGCACCGACCAGGGTGGCGAGCTGATTTACTGGGAGCGCCCGGAAGGGGGGCGGGTGTTCAACGCCGGAAGCATCGGGTCCGGATGGGCGCTGTCCGCAGATCCACGTTTCCAGACCCTGATGCGCAATGTGCTCGCGCACTTCGGGGTCCTGCCGGGGGCGTGATCACTGGGACCGGCCCGTGCGGCCGATCACCCCCGGGAGCTTACGGCCAGCTCGAAGGTCACGTCGGCGCCCTGGTCGGGAGCGATGGTAATGGACTGGGACACGGCATCCGAGCGCATGTGGACCGCCTCGAGTTGATAGGTGCCGGCCGGCAGCCCTGCGGGGAGTTCGAACGTTCCCGTCTCGTCGGTGACGGCGAAGAACGGGTTTTCCAGCACATGCACGAACGCGATCATCCAGGGATGCACGTTGCAGGCGAAACGGATCCTCAGTTCGGGGGTTTCAAAGACCTTTTCGTTGATCTGGCCCTTGTTGGCCTGGCTGATGTTGAACCCTTTGTTGCGGGGATCCTTCGGCGTGCAGTTGACGTTGTGCATGAAGGGGTCGGAGTTGCGGATGGTCAGCGTCTCTCCCGCCAGGATGGCCGAGACGTAGGGCTCATACATGCAGCCCTCCTGATCCAGCAGCACCGGGCCCGCCGATTTGCCGGCACCGGAGGGCGCCTGGACAATGCGGACCAGCGTATAGCCGAGACCGCCGTCCGCTCCGACCACATAGGCCCGGGTCATCGCGTCGCCAACGGCCACCTTGCCGCAATTGGCATCAGACTTCACGGCGCCGATCACCTTCTCCGGTGGCGGGGTGCCCTTGAGGATCACGCGCCCGCGGATCCGTCCGTCGGAGGTCGGAGTGACCACAGGGGCTGCCGCGGTCACGGCGGCGGCGGCGGGGGCGGGTGGCGTCGTGGCGGGTTTTGCCGGTTCGGCAGGCGCGGCGGGCCCCGGCGTCGTTCCGGGCGCGGCCGTGGGAGCGATGCCCGGTGCCGCCGCCACGATCTCCGCGACCGTCACCTGGACCACCTGGTTGGTCAGGATGGGACGCGGCCGCGCGCCGGGTTCGATGACGTAGCTCTTTGAGGCGCCGCCGGGGATGAAATAGAGGGTGGCGGCCGTCGCCAGAAGCAGGAGGAAGGCAATCAGGATCAGCAGGGGATCCGCGAGCGGAGATTTGTGGTCAGCGTTGGACGACATTGCGACTGAAGGATCCGGCTCCAACGACCGGGTGCAAGCCCCGACTCGCCGCGATCCTGCCGACCTCCCGTGGATTGGCGGTGCGAATCGCGGCGTGGTCCCCCGAGTTCTCCGCGCCCTTGGCGGGTGGCGTTGCCGTGCGGTGACCTTTGGTCTGGTGGTCGCGGACCCGAATCGGGCGGATTCCCCGGATGGATGGCCGGTCCCCGCTCGATCTTCTGTCCTCGTCCACCCGTCCAGATATCCATAAAAGCAGACTTTGCTACAGACCGTTTGCAAACAAAAGCGGTCTCCGTGAACGACCGAATAAGGGATTCGATCCGGCAAAAGCTGGGCGACGCCATCGAGACTCCCTCGCCACGGCTTCCGATGGCTCCACACAGCTGATCCAGGTGGCCGGCGAGATCGGCATTGTCGGGACGCTCGAGCGTGAGATCCGGGCCCTCCAGGGCGCGTCTGCGGCGTTCCCGGCCGCCCGCAGGTTGCTGATTGCAGAGGGTCCACCATCACGCGGCACCCGCATCCCCGAAGGCATCGAGGTCCTGCCCATGTGGCGGTGGTTGCTCGACCCGTCCATCACGGCGCAAGGGTAGGAGATCGGGTCTCGAGGGGGAGCCGGTGCAACGGCGGTTCCAAATCCAGCGCCCGCGATCCCCCGGCGGCCGTGGCTGAGGTCTGTTCCGGCAGATCTGTTTGGCGATTGACCCTGAGTGGCCGGTGCGACGACGGTCACCCTCGGCGGTTCCAACCCCCAGTTGCCTCCATGCCCCAGCAATCTCCCGACCGCGTGGTTCTGATTGATGCCCTCCGCGGTTTCGCCCTGCTGGCCATCGCCATGGTCCATTTCATGGAGCAGTTCCTCGCCAACATGGCGCCCCCGGAGCATGAGAGCTACACGCGGCACTGGGCGGGCGACACCGTGCTGGAGGTTTTGTTCGTGGTGCTGGTGCGCGGCAAGGGGTTCGCGCTGTTTTCCTTCATGTTCGGACTCAGCTTTGCCCTGCAAATGGGGCGGGCGCAGCAAAAGGTGCCGGGGACGGACCCCCGCTGGCGGTTTGCCTGGAGACTGGCGGTGCTTTTGGGCATCGGATTCGTTCACAGCCTCGTGTATCGCGGGGACATCCTGATGATCTACGCGCTGCTGGGATTTCCCCTGCTGCTCTTTCGCGACGTCCCGAGCCGGGCCCTCTGGGCGACGGCCCTGGTGCTGGTTGCGGGCCTGCCGCGATTGCTGATGGCCCTGGCGGCATCCGGTTCCCCGGCGGCGGCGGCGGAAGACGCCGCCGCGGTTTTGACCTACTGGACGACCCTGGAGTCCGGTTCCTGGCGGGAACTCTTCGCACTGAATGCGACGGAGGGACTGCGGGGACGGTTCGGGTTCCAGTTCGGTCCGGTGTCGAGGGCGTACCAGACCTTCGCCCTCTTCCTGATCGGACTTTGGGCTGGACGCCTGCGTTTGTTCGAAGTTCCGGAGGCCCATGCGGCCATTTTCAAGCGCCTGTTGCGATGGTGTGGCGGGCTGACGGTGGCCCTGCCGCTCGTTGTCGGGGGCGGGTTTCTGGTCGTCCGACTGCTCGGCACCGGTGAATCCGGGGAGTCGCCATCGGGCGATGCCTCCGCTCGATTGCTGAGCCCGATCGGGCTGGCGGGGATGGGCCTCTACGACCTGTGGAATTTCGTGATGACCCTCTTCTACGCGGCCCTGTTTGTGCGGGTGTTCCAGACGGATACCGGACGGCGACTGCTGATGCCCTTCGCGCCCGTGGGTCGCATGGCCTTGACCTGTTACCTGACCCAGTCCCTGGCGGGTGCCTTCCTGTTCTACGGGGCCGGGCTCGGGCTGCTGGGGCGTGTCGGCAACAGCGTGGCGCTGCTGCTCGGTGTGGCTGTCTTCGGGCTCCAGATGCTCGTGTGCCGCGTCTGGCTCCAATACTTCCGCTACGGCCCGGTGGAATGGCTCTGGCGTTCGCTGACCCTGTTGCGATTCCAGCCGATGGGCTTCGGAGGTGCCGCAGTCCGTTGAAACCCGGCCGCCCCCGCACCCCTCAGGGGGGCCGCGGGCGCGTGTGACAGGTTCACTCCTCCTCCTCACCGGGCTCGATGACCTGGAACGGTGACGATGGCTGATGCGAATCTGGCGTGCGCCTCGCCGGGAGATGAATTCCGCCCCCCCCACCGACGGGACACCGTTGCGCCAAAGCCGGGACAGGACAGACCGGGGGACAGGCTTACTGTCCACTGGCCGGGGCGTTCACCCGCCGGCCCGCCGGGTCAATGATCGTGGGCGTGACGAAGACAAGCAGACGCTTGCGCGTGGGCCTGGCTTCGGACCGGAAGAGGCGTCCGATCCTGGGCAGGTCACCGAGCGTCGGCACCTGGTTCGTCGTGGGGCTGGCGGTGCCTTCCAGGAGGTCTCCTGCCAGCACGAGCGTCTGCGAATCCTGCACGGTGGCCGACGACATCAACTGGCGGCTCCGCAGCCGGGGCAGGTGCGGGGTGGCGGGATCGGTTTCGAGAAGCTCCGTGAATCCGGCGATCACGGTGAGTTGGATGGCCTGCCCATCCGCCGTGACATGGGGGATGACATCGAGCACCGGTCCAAACGGCACGGCGTTGGTCGTGCCGTCGGCATCCACAACGGACTGCAGGTTCACCATGCTGATCTGCGCCTGCCGGGCGCTGAGCGTGGTGACGTTTGGGGCGGAGAGCAGTGTGACGCCAGGGCGCGATTCCAACGCGGCGAGGACCGTGCGGAACTGTTGCTCGGTGAGAATTCCGGTAAGGCTTGGAGCGGCTCCCGGCGGTCCGGGCGGGGGCGATGTTCCGCCTGCTTGGGGAAACACTCCGCCAGGGCCGCCACCGGGCGCACCGCCGCGAGCAGGACCGTCATCGGGCGTTCCCGGATTGGGAGTGGCCGGGGCGTTGCCGAGGAACCAGTCAAGACCGAGCGCCTGGCTGTCCCGGTCCGCGATCTCGACAAACTTCACTTCCACCTGGACCTGTGGCGGTGCGGCGTTCAGCACCTGGATGGCCTTCTCGATGATCTCCAGGTCTTCCGCAGTGGCCCGGACAAAGAGCAGGCCGGCGCGGTCGTTGAAGAAGACGGCCTTGCGGGACTGGTCGGGCGTGTCGCCCTCTGGTGGCGCTGAAAAATCCACGCCCGCGGCACGGAAGAATTCGCGCAACTGGCCTTGGGTATGGCGGGCTTGGTTGATCCCGGTCGACTCGGAAGGAGGCGCGCCCGTGACGAGCTCAAGGGCTTGGATGAAGGTGTTGGGATCCACCCGGAACTGCCGCGTCAGCAGCGGCACTGGCTCGGCAAACATCCTCCCGTCGTCAACGGTCAGCGGAACCCTGCCGGCGTCGTCTGGCGAGGCTGTGGAGAGTGAAAACCGGGTGATGCCGGCCGCCTTGGCAGCGTCCATCGCGAACACAATCCGGGACATGGGCACCTCCGGGTTGGCAATCAGCCGTAGGACCAGGTTGGCGTCTGGCACCATACGTCCGGCCAATGCGGCCTGAAGCTCATCGGCGCTCACTGTCCTCCCATCCAGATCAAAGCCGGTGTCCTCCGCTGGCACGGTCACGGTGGCCACGCGGCCTTGATCCGGAGCACCAGCGGTCGGATTTGCGGGAACAAGTCCGTAACGCCGCGCCAGCAGCGGGTCCATCAGGTAAAGCGGCCCTGGACTGGCAGGAGTCGTGGCGCCGGGTTCCAGTCCGTAGCGTGCCGCCGGCGCGGAGGCCGCTGTCAGACTTGCCGTCAACGCGCTTGACGGAAGCACGGTGTAGGCGCTCGGCGGTTCTGCCGGGTCTGCCGGATAAAGCAGCACCAACGGAACGCCTGGTTGCCCCAGTTCGGCGAGCTTGGCCGCGATGAGGGCGTTGGATTGGGTGAAGTCCGCTTCCAGCACCAGCGCGTTGATGGCCTGGAGTTCCTGCAGGACTTCGGCGCTCTCCAACGTTCGGCGGTTGACCTGGCAGTCCACGCACCACTTGGCTGTGAAGTTCACCACCACGGGCCGGCCGGCGGCGCGGGCCTCGGTCACGGCGGCTTCGCTCCAGGGCCGCCAGTTGAGGCGGGTGATGACGGTGGGTTCATCAGCAGGCGTGGCCTCGACGCGGCGGTTGAAGGCCATCGGCAGGGCGACGAACGCGGTGACCAGCAGCGTGATCCAGCCGGACCAGCCCAGGCCGGCACGTTGCGGAAGGGGCGCGTGGAGCAGGCGGTCCACGCGGGAGCGGAGGGCGCGGCGGGATTCAAAGATGCCCAGGAAGCTCAGCGCGATCATCGGCCGCGCGGCGCAGTGCCGGGCGACCTCCACGAGCGTGGCCGGATACGCCGCGCGGTCCTGCTGCGTGGCGAGCATCACGCCTTCGTCCACGGCCTGTTCGCGCAGCGTTCGGATGCGGGCGTTGGCCAGCCACACAAGGGGATTCCACCACCAGAGCACCTGCACCAGGGCCTGGAGCAGGTTGACCCAGAGGTCCTGCCGGCGCAGGTGCGTCAGCTCATGCAGCAGCACGGCCCGCAGGCCTTCCCGGGAGAGCTGGCCGGCGAGTTCCCGCGGCAGGAGGATCGCGGGCTGGAGGAAACCGCAGAGCGCCGGGCTGTGATTGGCCTCGCTGATCCGCAACGCGGGCACCCGGCGCAGGCCGACAGACGCGGCCGCCTCGTTCAGGAGGGCCTGGAGGTCGGCGGAAGCGTCCCGGGCCCCTCGGGTGAGTCGGTGGATCGGCCGGTTGCGGACCATCATGCCGAGGGCCAGCAGCAGGGCTCCCGCCGCCCACGCAAGCAGCAGCTTCGCGTGAAGGCTGAGGGGAGCGGGCGGCGCGGCGGGAGTCACGAAGGGCGGGTTCCAGGCAATCTCCAGCGAAGGATCCACGGCTTCGGCGGACACCTGATAGCGGGCGGGCGGCTGCATCACAACAGGACCGGCGAGCCAGCGGCCGAGCCAGAATCCGGCTCCGGTCGGCAGCAGGAGCGAAGGCGGCAGCAGCAGCTTCACGACGAGCAGCAGCCAGAGTCCATAACGCAGCGCGCTCCGCAGCCGGCGGCCGAGGAGCAGGTCCAACATCACCAGTGCCGCAACCAGCAGGGCGGTCTGGAAGAACATGGCGCGCGCCAGGCCCCATGCCGGCGTGCCGAGTTGGTTGAGGAAGTCGAGCATGACCGGAGGGGTTCAGGATTTGGCCTTGCGGGAAGGAGCGCCGCCCTGCGACTTGCGCCGGGCGGCGATCAGGGCCTCGAGTTCGTCGAGCTCCCGGGCGGAAATCGTCTCACTGGTGAGCAGCGTCTCGACCATCGGCTTGAGCGCACCATCAAACGCGTGCTTGAGGGCGTAGCGCAGTTCCGTGAGCTGGGCCTGCCGCCGGGTGACGGCGGCCCGGTACAGCGTCAGGTGGCGGACCTTATCCGCGGTGAGCAGGCCTTTGGCGACCATGCGGTCCATGAGCGTGCGGACGGTGCTGTAGGTCCAGCCCTGGGATTTCATGAGCGACTCCTGCACGGCCGGGGCGGCACAGGGCTGTTGCTCCCAGACGGCCTTGATGATGGCCCATTCAGCCTCGGTGAGTTCGGGAAGGGGGGATGACATGGCGGCGACGGATGTAAAGCTATCTCTACATCTGTAGAGATGTCAAGCCCCCGAAGCACCCCCCTGAGGCGGTCCCCCTTGCCACCCTCTGCATCGGGACGGCGGCGCCATGCCGCCATGGGACTTCAGGATGATGGGACTACCGCTGCCGGGGGGTGCCGGCGGTTCCTTGCGGGGGAAGAGCGGAACCGGGTCACCGATGACGTGGCCGGGTGCCAGGCCTCCCCATGCCGCCAGGCTGCGGCGGTCGGGGACGGGGTCGAGACGGAGCTGGGCGCAAATTCGGACCGCGGTGTCCGGGATGAACGGCCACAGCAGCACGGCGAGGATCCGGCAGACCTCCGCAAGATTGTAGAGCACGGCGTCCAGACGCGCCGCCTGCTCCGGATCCTTGGCGAGGCTGAACGGACGGGTCTGGTCCACATACTGGTTGGCGCGTGTGACCAGACCCCAGAGGGAGACCAGTGCGTCCTGCAACTCGTGGCGGTCGAGGGCGGCGGTGGTGTCGCGCACAAACACCGCGGTCTCCGCCGCCAGTTCCGTCGAGACCGGAGGCACCACGCCGTCGCGGTACTTGCGGAGCATGCTCACCGAGCGGTTCACCAGGTTCCCCAGTCCGTTGGCAAGTTCGGCATTGTAGCGGGCACGAAACCCCTCGTCGGTCCAATTGCCGTCGGGTCCGATGGCCAGCTCCCGCACGACATAGTAGCGGAAGGCGTCGAGTCCCCACGCCGCGATCACGGCAAGCGGGTCCACAATGTTGCCCGTGGATTTGCTCAGCTTGGCGCCATCCTTCTGCCACCAGCCGTGCGCCAGGAGAGTCGCGGGCAGGGGGGCGCCCAGCGCCTTGAGCATGATGGGCCAGTAGACGGCGTGGAACTTCAGGATGTCCTTGCCGAGGAGATGCACGTCGGGCGGCCATGCCGAAAGGCCGGTGGACGGTGCGCTGAAATCCGGACCGAGCAGGCCGGCGATCGCGGGATCGCCCAGTGCCGCCGGGACCGAGAAATAGTTCACCAGCGCGTCGAACCACACGTAGGTCACGTACGCCGGATCGAAGGGCAGGGGAATGCCCCAGGCCAGGCGGGCCGCCGGACGGCTGATGCAGAGGTCGGCAAGCGTGTGGTGCTTCAGGAACCCCAGCACCTCGTTGCGCCGGGACGCGGGCTGGATGAACTCCGGATGGGACGCGATGTGGTCGAGGAGCCACGCCTGGTGGCGTCCAAGCCGGAAATACCAGTTCTCCTCCACCAGTTCGGTGACCTCCCCCCATTGGGCATCCCAGGTGCCGTCCGGATTGCGGTCCTTCTCCGTGAGAAATGTCTCCTCCTTCACCGAATAGAACCCGCGGTACTCGGCCTTGTAGAAGTGATCCTCCGCGTGCAGTCGGGACAGGATGGCCTGAACCACGCGGTGGTGGCGCGGCTCGGTGGTGCGCACGAAGTCGTCGTTGGAGACCCCCAGTTGTGCGACGAAGTCCCGCCATTGAGCCGCCAGTTCGTCGCAATAGGCCTGGGGCTCCCGGCCCTGCTCCTGGGCGGCCTGTTGCACCTTCTGCCCGTGCTCGTCGAGTCCGGTGAGGAAGAACACCCCATCGCCGCGGGATCGGCGGGCCCGGGCGATGACGTCCGCGAGGATCTTCTCGTAGGCGTGGCCGAGGTGCGGCGCGCCATTGACGTAATCAATCGCCGTGGTGATGTAGAATCGCTTGCTCATCGGCGGGGCCAGCCTGACGGAGCCGTTGCGGGAAGTCCAACCGCCCACGGTCTGCGCTGTCGGGCGGTTTCCGGGAGGGGTGATGTGCCGCTTGACCGGTGACGCTCCTGAAGCCGAAGTCAGGCATGCACCTTCGCCAGTTCGTCCGGATTGCCTGGCGCCTCGGAGTCGTGGTCGTGGCCGTGACCGTGGCGCTTGGGTCTGGCAGGGCGGATCCCATCACGGCACGGCGCGAGGGGAGCCGGATCATGTTCCGTTCCGGCACGAATCCGCTGGGCGCGTACCAGGCGGAGCCCGGGGTGTTTCCACGTCCGGACATCGGCGACCGCCAGCGCCGGGGTGGCTATCTGCACCCGCTGTACACGCCGTCCGGACTCCTGGTGACCGACGATTTCCCGCCCAATCACGTGCATCATCATGGGGTGTGGGCGGCCTGGACCCGGACCGGATTCGAGGGGAGGCGTCCGGATTTCTGGAACCTCGGGGACGGCACCGGTCGCGTGGAGTTTGTGGGACTGGACAGCGTCTGGGAGGAGGCCGGGGCCGCCGGTCTGCTGGCGCGGCACCGGTACGTGGATCTCGTCGCCAGCCCACCGCAGGACGTGCTGGAAGAGACATGGGACGTGCGGGTCTCGGAGCGTCGAGATCCCCGTGCCGCGTATGAGTGGGATCTCACCCTGGTCCAGACGCTCGTCGGGAATTCACCCCTTGAGCTTCCCGAATACCATTACGGCGGTCTGGGATTGCGCGGGAACTGGGCGTGGAACGGCCCGGACCACGGGGCGTATCGGGACTCCAACGGGATGACCAACCGGGTCGCGATCAACGGCGCCCGCTCGCGCTGGTTCTGGATGGGCGGACCGGTGTCCAACGGCATCGCCGGGGTGGTGATCCTTTGTCATCCCGCCAACTTCCGATTCCCCCAGCCGATGCGAATGCATCCAAACGAGCCCTTCTTCTGCTATGCGCCGCAACAGGCGGGTCCGATGCGCCTCGAACCCGGGCAACCGTGGACGGCCCGTTACCGGTTGGTGACGATGGACGGTACCCCGGAAGCCGCGGAGTTGGAGGCTCTGTGGGAGGCGTACGCCGCGCCTCGGTGATGGGCACCGGTCCGCCGGCCACCACGCCACGGGAGCGTGGATCGTCGTATGGGATGATGACCGCTCAGCGGGGTCCGCCGGTCCCCGTTGACCCACGCTCAGCCTGTTGAGCGCGTCCGTCCTCCAAAAGGCGCAGCAGGTTTGCCGTGTCGGTGACCGTGGCCCTTCCGAGGTGGTCGGGTTCGTCCTCCAGTCGGTCCGGAAGTTCCTGGAGGTCCAACATCGGTGTTGGGTCCTCAAACACCGCCGCCAGGGCGGCGTTCACGGCGGAGCGACCCCGCGCGGTGAGGATGACCTCGGAGCCGCTCCCAAGCCGTCGGGCGGCTTCAAGTCCGCGCCCGATGTCCCAGACGCGCATCCCGTCGAGGGTCTGGCCCACCAGCGGGAACCGGCGGCGGATCTGGGTCTGTTTGCGCGCATCACCGGTCCATCGGTGCGGACCCTCGCCGCGGGGTGCCATCGCGAAGAGGACCTCGCCTGGCGCCGGACCCGTCCACACCGGCACCACGCCCGCCGACGCCTGGGCCGGGTTGCCGGCGAGGCGGCCGGCGGCCCCGGGAAACCGCGGGGCCCAGGCTCCCATCCAGGAGTCCCAACCGGCGTCGTCGAGCACCACGAACCGGCTCCACTGCGGCGGCGTTCCGGGCTGGTCGGCGACCACCAACCGCAGGACGACATGGGGCTGGCTTTGAAACTCAAACACCCTCAGTCGCACCGTGCCATTGGTTTCGCTGGAGAGTTCACGCAGCCCCAGCGGCTCGTCGGCCCCGGGCCAGCCCAGGAAGCAGCGATCCCGAAGGATGAGGCGCAAGGCTTCAAGATCCGCGGGTGGCGGGTTGGTGGGCGGGCCGAACTCGCGCTGGATCCGCGAGTTTCGGGCGTCGGCGGGTGCCGTCCCCAGCGCCCTGAGCGTGTGGCCCGGGTAGCGGGCAAGGGCTGCATTCGTGACGGGCGTCGTCGCTCCCTTGAGATGACGGTCGAACCAGCGCACGACCGGAACCTGCAGGTCCTGGGTGTCCACGTGAGGGCCAGGAGCAATCACGAGGCCCAGCTCGTCCTCGGCGCCGAGGAGCCGGTAGAGACGCCGGGTTGCGGAAAACAACCGCTGCACGCCGTCCAGGGGAAACAGGGTGTCGGCATCCGTGTTCACGATCAGGAGCGGACGCGGGGCGACAAGGGCCGCCTGAAGTGGAAAATCCCATTGGTGGCGGTTCAGGTAGAACATGCAGTCGCAATGGCCCTCGACGGCGCCGTCCACGACCTGGTTGCGCAGATCCGTGATGCCCGCGACGGGCGCCGCCACGCGGACACGTTCATCCAGTGCGGCGACCGTCCAGGTGTAGGCACCGCCGCCGCTGCGTCCGGTCATGCCGATCCGCCCCGGGTCCACCTCGGGGCGCGACTCGAGGTAGTCGAGCGCACGGATGCCGTTCCAGGCCTCGACGCCCGCCGGGGTGTAACCGCGGCTGTTCCACCACCATTGTCCGAGCCGGTAGGTCCCATGGTGATCCCCCTCGATTTCGCCCAGCTGATGGGTGTCCACCATCAGGCAGACATACCCCTGCTGCGCCAGCCAGATGCCGTGGTGCTGGTAGGCAACCTTGTTGCCGAAGCTGATGCCGTTGGTCTTCACCGGGGAATGGCCGCAGACGTACAGGATGGCAGGTGCGGGTGCGGACAATCCCTTGGGCAGGTACAGGTTGGCGGTCACGTACAGTCCTGGCAGGGACTGGAAACGGAGCGACTCAACGAGGAGGTCCCCACCGTCCACACGCCCGCTCACCTCCGCCTGCAGATCGGTCCGTGCCGGCGGCGGCCACAGGCCGAGCATGTCGAGCAACTGCTGGTGGCGCCGGGGGCGGACCGCCTCCCAGTCGGAACGCGTCTGGACGTCTGCCAGGCACCGCGCCTCCAGCCGTCCGACGGCTGCGGCGAAGTAGGCGGCGAGCTGCGGATCCTCGAGGGCCCACGAGGCCGGCAATGGCTGGGCCTGCAGGGCGAGTGGTGCCAGGAGGAGCCATGCGGCGAGTCGTCGGGAGTGCACGCCCCATCCTGATCCCATCCCGGACCTGGACGCCACGGGGAAGTCGGATGCCACCGGCGGCACGGGCGACGGCGAAGCGGGACCGGACCGCTCTGCGCAGTTGACAGGTGGAAGGGGCCGGGACGAACGTCTCGCCACCATGCCCTCAGAAGAGTCTCCATTGGTCCTTCCGTCGCGACGCGACTTCCTCAAGAGCACCGGCACCCTGGCGGCTGCCGGTGCATTGGCCGGCGTGAGCCTGCCCCATGTCCATGCCGCCGAAAACAACACCATTCCCATCGCCCTCATCGGCTGTGGCGGTCGTGGTACCGGGGCCGCTGCAAACGCGATGAGCGCGAAGAACGGCCCCGTGAAACTGGTGGCGATGGCCGATGTGTTCACCGACCGGCTCAAGTCCAGTTATGACGGCCTGAAAGGGCAGTTCGGGGACAAGGTGGAGGTGCCCGAAGACCGGCGTTTCGTCGGGTTCGATGGCTACCAGAAGGCCATGGATGCCCTCGGCAAGGGAGGGATTGCCATTTTCGCGACCCCCCCGGCGTTTCGCTGGGTGTGCTTCAAGTACGCGATTGACAAGGGAATCAACATTTTCATGGAGAAGCCGGTCGCGGTGGATGCGCCGACGGGCGTGCGGATGATCGAGTTGTCGAAGCTCGCGGACCAGAAGGGCATCAAGGCGGGGGTCGGCCTCATGTGCCGGCACTGCCGGTCACGCCAGGAACTCTTTCGCAAGGTGCAGGATGGCGCCATCGGCCAGATCATCACCATGCGGGCCTACCGCATGCACGGGCCGGTGGGCTCCGCCTTCTCGCAGCCGATGCCGGATTCCGAGGAGAGCGAGTTGCTCTGGCAGATCAAGAACTTCCACAGCTTCCTGTGGGCGTCGGGCGGCTGCTTCAGCGACTTTTACATCCACAACATTGATGAGTGCTGCTGGATCAAGAACGCGTGGCCGGTGCAGGCCCAGGCCAGCGGCGGCCGCAACTACCGCGGCGACAACGTGGACCAGAACTTCGACAACTACTCGGTGGAGTACACGTTCGATGACGGGTCCAAGTTCTTCATGTTCGGGCGCACCATGGCGGGCTGTCATGACGAATTTGCGAGCTATGCCCACGGGCAGAACGGACTTGCGGTCATCTCCTCGGCCGGGCACTGGCCGTCCAATGCGCGCATCTACAAGACGCAGAAGATGGTCAATTCCGACATCGTGTGGCGGACGCCAAAGGAGGGTCCGACCCAGGATCCCTACCTGCTGGAATGGGAGGATCTGATTGACGCGATCCGGAACGACCAGCCGTACAACGAAGTGGAGCGGGGCGCCCAGGCGAGTCTGGTGACTTCGATGGGACGCTTTGCCGCACACACCGGCCAGGTGGTGAAGTACGATGAGTATCTGAAGAACCCGCAGGAGTTCGCGCCGCATGTGGATTCCTTCGACATGAAGTCCACCGCCCCGGTGATCGCGGAAGGCGGCAAGTATCTCGTACCGCGTCCGGGCATGCTGAAGGATCGCGAGTACTGATCCCTGGCGACCCTGAACCGGCCCGTGTCCCGTCCCCCGGGGCACGGGCCCTTTTTCTTGGGGTCATGGGACCTGCAGCCAGCGAGCCCACCCCGGCGTGGCGCGTGCCCGGTGGTGTGAGGCCTTTGCCTGGTGGTGTGAGGCTCCTGCCCGGTGGGGTGAGGCCTTTACCAGGTGGGGTGAGGCTCCTGCCGAACCGTACGCGCCACCGGGAGCTGGGCCTGTGGGGACCCCACGAGCGTACGGCTCCGCGGAGCGTCGCCCCACCGGAGGGAAAATTGGTGCGGCACTGATGGTGTAAGGCCTCGAATTGGTGGGGTGAGGCCTTTACCTGGTGGGGTGAGGCTCCTGCCCGGTGGGGTGAGGCTCCCGCCGAACCGTACGCGCCACCGGGAGCTGGGCCTGTGGGGACCCCACGAGCGTACGGCTCCGCGAAGCGTCGCCCCACCGGAGGGAAAATTGGTGCGGCACTGATGGTGTAAGGCCTCGAATTGGTGGGGTGAGGCCTTTACCCGGTGGGGTGAGGCTCCCGCCGAACCGTACGCGCCACCGGGAGCTGGGCCTGTGGGAACTCCACGAGCGAACGGCTCCTCGGAGCCCCACGGGATGCTTGACGGTGACTACTCCGGATTCCCGGCTGGGCAGGTTTCGGCATGCCCCGTACGCTCCGCGCTCCGGTGACGACCTGCCCGCCATTGCGCCCCCGGCGCCCCATCGAGGGCATCTCCGCAGTCCTTCTGCCGTTCCAAGCCGACGGCGTCGCGGACCTCGACGGATTTGCCGCACTTCTCGACGCCACATGGACCGCTGGATTGACCCCGGCGGTCAACATGGACACCGGGTACGCCAACCTCCTGACGCCCGGGGAACGTGCCCGGATTCTCGCCCTGACCCGGGATCACGCCCACGGCCGCCGGTTCGTTGCCGGCGCCTTCATTGAGGGCCTCCCGGGCGATCCCGCGCGCAATTACCTCGAGGTCGCCGGGGTCATCACGCGCCACGGTGGCGTGCCGATCCTGTTTCCCTGCAGTGCGGTCAAGGCACTGCCGGGGCCGGAACTGGTCCGCGTGTTTCGCGACGTGGCGGCCGGCTGCCCGGAATTCCTCGGCTTCGAGCTCGGCGAGATGTTCGTGCCGTTCGGGCGCATCTGGGACCTCGCGACCTTCGAGTCCCTGCTCGACATCCCCCAGCTCACCGGTGCGAAGCACAGTTCGTTGTCGCGCGAACTCGAATGGCAGCGCCTCGAAGTTCGGGACCGGATACGGCCCGGGTTCCGGCTGTACACGGGCAACGACCTCGCCATTGATCTGGTGATGTGGGGCAGCGACTACCTGCTCGGACTGTCCGCGTTTCACGTCGAGGCGTTTGCCGCGCGGGACCGGCTCTGGGCGGCCGGAGACGCGCGATTCCATGAGCTGAACGACTGGCTTCAGTACCTCGGCATGCTGGCCTTTCGCGCCCCGGTGCCGGCCTACAAACACAGCTGCGCGCAGTTCCTTCACCGGCGCGGGCGCATTGGCTGTCCGGACCCCCATCCGGCGAGTCCCAGACGTCCGGAGGCCGACCTCGCCCTGCTCGAGCCCATCGCCGCCCGGTTGGAGTCCCTCGTCGCGGCAGCGCCCTCCGATGCCGCCCGCCTCCCATGAATTACCCCCGCATGTCCGGCCTCAAGACGGCCGCCGACCTCCAGCAGCGCCTCGGGACGTTCGGGCTGCAGCTCTCCGTCCGGAATCCGGGGCCGGCACCCCATCTGGCGTCCGGACTCCCGTCCGGGCCTGGATGCCCGCGGCCGATCGGCAACCGGTTCGCGATTCTCCCGATGGAGGGTTGGGATGCCACCGCCGACGGGCAGCCCACCGAACTCGTCCGCCGCCGGTGGGAGCGGTTCGGCCTGAGCGGCGCCAAGTTGATCTGGGGTGGTGAGGCGGTCGCCGTCCGCCACGACGGACGCGCCAACCCCCGGCAGTTGGTGCTCCACCCGGAAAACGTGGGGGCGCTCGCCAACCTCCGGGAAATTCTTGTCGCTGCGCACACCCGCGAAGACCAAGCGGACGACTTGTTGATCGGGCTGCAACTGACCCACAGCGGACGCTGGTCACGACCCAACGACAGCCGGCGTCCGGAACCGCGGATTGCGTACCGGCATCCGCTGCTCGACGCGCGAGTGCAGATTTCGGACGACCGCGCCGTGTTCACCGACGGGGAGGTATCGGACCTGGTGGGCGATTTCGTGGCGGCTGCGGGCCGGGCGCGCGAGGCGGGCTTCCACTTCGTGGACATCAAGCACTGCCACGGATACCTCGGTCACGAGTTCCTGAGCGCGGTGGAGCGTCCAGGCCGTTACGGCGGGTCGCTGGAGAACCGGACCCGTTTCCTGCGCGAGATCGTGGAGGGGATCCGCCGGGACGTGCCCGGCCTTGAGGTGGGCGTGCGGCTCAGCCTTTTTGACCAGCGTCCGTTTGTGAAGGGACCCGACGGCGCCGGCGTCCCGGCTCCATGGAGCGGCCCCTATCCCTACGCGTTCGGCGGCGACCCTGCAGAGGCATCGCGAATCGCCTGGGAGGAGCCGCTCGCCTTTCTGCGAATGCTCCTGTCGCTGGGCATCCGCCTGGTTTGCCTGACGGCCGCCAGTCCCTACTACAATCCCCACCTGCAACGTCCGGCCGCGGTGCCTCCCAGCGACGGCTACGAGCCTCCGGAGGATCCGCTCGCTGGCGTGGTGCGACAGATTGTGGCCGTGGCCCGCGTAAAGCAGGAATGTCCCGGCCTCATCGTGGTGGGTTCGGCGTACAGTTACCTTCAGGAATGGCTGGCGCCGGTCGGGGAGGCGCTGGTGGCGGCGGGAGCGGTGGACTGCATTGGATTGGGCCGCACCGTCCTCAGCTATCCGGACCTTCCGCGGGATGTGCTTTCCGGCCGCCCGCTGCAGCGCCGGCGCATCTGCCGGACGTTCAGCGACTGCACCACGGCACCGCGCAATGGACTCGTCAGCGGGTGCTATCCGCTCGACGACTTTTACAAGAGCCACCCTGATGCCCACGCGCTGAAGGCCGTATCAGCCACCCCAAGGCCTCCGTCATAATCCCTGCCGCGTTCAAGGCCGGGGAAGCCTCCGGCCAACCAGGGCACAGATCCCTGGTGCCCCCCCACCGGGTGGGTGGGGTCGTGGTGCCCCGCGACCCACTTCAACTCCGCTCCCCCCGTGGACCATCCCCCGGGGAACGCGGGAAGCCCCATGGTGCCGGACCGCCCACCCGAACTCCCGCTCGATATCGGCGTCGCAATCCCCCGGAGTTCCCCTCCCGGCTGAACTGGTACCAGGCGAACATGGCCACAGAAAGCTCCCCCCGCGAATGCGTCCAAAGCCGCACAGCGCCATGGAATCAAACTCGGTGATGTTGCCGGTTGAGCCAGTTCCGGAACTCGCTCACCAGCTTTCCAAAGGAGTCATCGCGATCCACAGCCATCCCATAGGGAGGCGTTTACAAATGGGATAGGTTCGGAATCCATTGGAATTCCGTTACGGCAGAGGAAAATGACTTTAAGGATTACATCAGTCAATCCAGCGGGGCATTTCCGGCGTCGTGCTGTCCCACAGCTTCAACAGAATTGTGGGAAAAAGCCTTGTTCCGGCCGCGCCAAGTTGCGGTAACTGCCCCGGGCTGTCCCATAGCGCCCTAAAATTTCCGGCAGATCCAGCGTTTGCCATATTTGAGAGCGCACCAAGGCAAAAAGCCTCACAAAGCTGTGCGTCCATTCATGCGCCCAAGCCAGGTATCTCAACAACAAATGAACCAGTAACGCCGTCCAGACCTGCCAGCGGATTGCATTGGCGCGCTATACCCGATCAGGTCACAGAGCTTGAGCGTCTGCTTCAGTTGTTTGAAGAACACCTCGATCTCCCACCGTGCCTTGTACAACGCGACCACCGTGCTCGCGGCCCACCTCAGTTCGTTGGTCAGAAAGACCATCTCCCGTTCCTGGCCGTCCACACCTCCACCAGCGCGCGGATCGGCGTGCGGAAAGGCCGTTGCTCAGGGCCACCCATTCGTCGGCCAGGATCTTTCCCCCTTGGGCACCTCCCGCCGCTCAGGACGTCGCACACCATCCTTCCTTCCAGGCGCGTCACCCAGACCACCTCCCGATCGGAAAGGTCCTTGAGGTGTGCTTCCGATCGACATCGCACGGTCGAAAACCACCACTTCCCCTGTTTTCAGGCCCGCGCACAGCTCTCGAGCCCGGCCGGCATCCGATTCCCGGGCGTGTCCCTCACCACGTAACCCGGCAACAGCGACTGAAAATTGAGGCGCACATGGGCTTTGGCGGCGGCCTTGCGCCGCCGGTGCTGAGCCCAGGGCATGCAGTTGGCCACCAGTTCAATCGTGGTCGAGTCCACCAGATGGATCGTCGCCTTGAATCGCCTCAGGCGCCCCGACAGCCGCCGTCCCCCGAAACCCCGGACTCTGCTCGCGCAAATGCTCCAGGGTGCGCCAAAACAGATCCTCCGCCATCTTGCTGGGCCGCTCCTGATTGGCGTGCGAGAGGGTGTTGCGGTGTGGAGGGTGGCCCCGCGGATGGCGGACAAAAGGGGCCGGAGTAGAGCTGCAGCATCGCACAGGTCATTGAGACCGAATGCATGGCTTAGCTTTCCATAGATCAGGGCCACCACATGGCTCCAGTGACTAAAGGTTCGGGCCTTGCTCTCCGCCCGGTGCTCCCTGGCCAAGGACGCCACCAAGTGCGGCGGAATCAGTTTGCAAAGCTGGCCGAGAATCGTGAACTTGCTGCGGGCTGAGTTGAGATGTTTTTTCATTCACGGACAGGCTGCGTCGCCCGCCCGCAAAACGTCAACTCAGCCTTTTTCCACCCCATTTCCTATGGGATGGCTGTGATCGCGATCCGCCACCCTTTGGATGTGATAGGCGTTGACGATGTCCTCCGCGTACTCCACCCCGCCCAGCAAAGGCTGCACCCCCGCAAGCCGGACCGCCTTGTTGAGCAATCGCTTGTAGCGGGATTTCTCGCACTTCTCATCCGGGGCGTCACACCCGGCCCCGACGGCCGTCCGAAAAGCCTCGCCATCAAGCAAAAACCATCGCTCGATGTGGGGGTCGGGGATCGCGCAGATCACAAAATCCGCCAACTGTCGGGCTCGTTTGTTCACCATCCCGCGTCGCTGCACATACCCCTGGCAATTGGCATCCAAGCCAATGACCAAGCCGTCTGGCAGCGACTCACTTCCCTGCTCCACCGCCTTGGCGAATTCCTCAAGATGATTGAGTGCTTTGCCAATTCCCCCACGGGCGGTTCTTGGACGGATCGCAAGCGGGACCGACTGCTCCGCCGCGATTCGCAGCAGCAATGCCGACAGGAACTTCTCCTGGGCTTGGTCCTCCACAAACAAGAGCAGCTCAGGCATCGAAGTCCCCCCGGAGAATCTTTTCGGACACGGGCACCCGGCCTTCCTCCGGATCGGTCAGTCCGTCCCGGATCCTGGCACGCCAGAACAGGTCCCCGTCGTCGTTGGCGAGCGGCTCGATCCGGGTCCGACCATCCTCACGCCGACAGACGAAAAGCGACTCGCGTGGGACAAGGTCGGCAAGAATTGGAGAGTGCGTGGTGACGATGAACTGGGTCTGGCCGTCCTCAGTGCGTGATTCCAGAAACCGGGCGATCAACTCAATGCGGCGGGGATGGATGCCGTTCTCGGGTTCCTCAAAGGCCACGAGCGTCGGAGACTCCTTGGCGCCGCCCAGGGCCAGGAGTCCGAGCATCCGCAACGTCCCTTCGGACACCAGGCGGGCTGGCACGGGCATTCCGTCCTCCACGAGCTGCAGTTCCACCTCGCCCACCGTGTTGGGCCTCACCCGAATGCTCTGCACCCGGGGAATCAGGGTGTGCAGAGACTTCTCCACACCCCGGAACTGGGCAGGCTCGAGCGTTTGCAGCGTGTTCAGAAACGACGCGAGGTCTTCACCCATCAGCCCGATGTGCCGCACCTCCTTGACCGGATTGGCCGCCCGCATCCGTTCCCGGGGCTCAAAATAAAAGCAGAACCACCCGGCCAGCTCCTGGCGGAATGCCGCCAGATGCGGGTAGTGCGGCGGATACAAAGGGCGGGACACGATGGTATGGTCCAGCCCAACCTCATGATAAGTGGGATGAGCCTGCCCCTCGAGCCGCAGGAACAACCGATGATCTATTTTCTCCAGGAAGGGATTCCGCGATGCCTTGACCTCCCCGCGGCCCTTCAGCGCTGCGAGGTACTCATCCTGCACCCTCAGGATCCCACTCCGGGGCAGGACCTCGACTTGCAAGCGGTACCGCAACTGCCGTTCCTTGATGTAGCTGCCGGACTTGACCTCGCCGCCGGCCGTCCCTTTTCGCAGATCGGCGATCTGCTTTTCCACGGTCGCGACGGTCGCATTCGACAAGGTCACATCAACCTCCATCCGGAAGCTGACCGACTCCCGTTCCAGATGTCCGGCGAGGCCGCCCTGGCCAAAGGCGAATGACTCCAGAGGCGTGCCGCGGTACGGCGGTTCAAAGGCCTCCTTCAAGGTCCGGGATGTGACCAGCCGCGAAAGCAACTGAAGCGCGTCCAGAAAATTGCTCTTCCCAACGGCGTTCGGACCAAACAGAACCGTCAGCGGAAGAGGACGCACCTCCAGATCGCCGAGCGACTTGTACCCTGAAACCTGGACACGGGTGATCATGGGACTGTCATTTGGCCATCCTGTGACATGGCTGAATCGTCGGCCAGCTTCTTCGTGTTGCTTCGACTGGGAGTCAGGATCTCAACGCCCCCCCACCGGGTAGGTGGGGTCGTGGTGCCCCGCGACCCACTTCAACTCCGCTCCCCCCGTGGACCATCCCCCGGGGAACGCGGGAAGCCCCATGGTGCCGGACCGCCCACCCGAACTCCCGCTCGATATCGGCGGCGCAGCCCTTCGGAGTTCCCCTCCCGGCTGAACTGGTACCAGGCGAACACGGTCTCCGAAAGCTCGCGACAACGCCGGGCGCGCGACAGGACATGACGACGGTGCTCAAAGCGCCGCTTGGTCGCTCCCAGGACCCTCGGACGAAGTCCCGGCAGAAACCGGAATCCGCAGAACGGCACTCCCTCGCGCGTGGCCAGCAGTCGGGACTTCGGTTCCGCCAGACGTAACCGAAGCGCCGCCAACCGCTCCACGATCCCGGTGCGCAATTGCCACAGCCTCGTCGCGTCGTCACCAAACAGGAGGAAGTCATCGGTGTAGCGCAGGTAGGCGCCATGCCCCTCCGTTGAGGTGGACCCATTTTTGGTACCGGGATTTAAGTTGGGGCCTGTCCCGATAATTGACGAAGTTGAAAGGCAAAAGAAGGACTCGAAATTGACGTGCAACTGCCAAAGCCACTATGTCGCAGTCCGCTCTCTACTGCCGAAATGGAACGCTCGAGTGATCCCTGAGCCAGGTCCAATCCTGCCGGGTCTTTTGAAGAAAGCCACCCCACCGGCCTCTACGCTGGATCGGAATCAAAGTTGCCGGATTCACCCACCGATGGTTGTCCACATGGCCGTCAGCGAAGCTAAAATTCGCTGAACGCTTGTGTCGCCAGGATGGAAATTCAGCCCACCCACCAACTGGGTCTGCCCAATGACTCACTTGAAAGCGGCCATCATGCACTTGATCATCATGCTTTTCACCAAAGACAAATAGCTCCATGGGAGCGTGCTCAGCAACCTGATCTAATGTCAAATAATCATACTGCAACGGATTCCCATCACCATTTTCACTCCACATAAACTCGCGATAATAAAATCCCGTCCCCATCACACAATTCATTGAATAGCTTCGGACTCGCGGGTGTTTGGCACCATTCAAAACAACAAACGACTTGTCGCCTGGACACCGAAATACGCCGGGAGACAAATAGGAATATCCCAGACGCCCCGGCCCTGGCTTCATCAGCAGCTGCGAATTGGTGGACTCCGGAGGAAGGGATCGAGAGAATGCCTCTTGCACATCAGATTCATACATCATGTAGCCGTCCACCCAGTTGGCGCGCCTATGATCAATCCCAATAGTATAGACGCCTCCAGGATTCTCAGGCAACAAGCCTCGATGATCGCCCGCATACAGTAACCACCCTAACGTCAACTGACGGAGATTGCTCTGACAGGCTCCAGAAAGCACAGTTCTCCGTGCCCGGCTGAGGGCGGGCAAGAGCAGTCCGGCAAGTATTGCGATGACCGCAATGACCACCAGAAGTTCAATAAGCGAGAACGCAAACCGCCCCCGAACGATCTGACGAGACGTCTTCACGATGCAATCAAACGACTCGGATGTCGTCATGCCTCCTGTCAATAGTCAAACGAGTTCGGCGTCAGGAGAAATGCGCGAATGACGCCATCCTATGGCAGAAAAACGGCGGGATATCTGCAAGGCGATGAGACGCGTGGCCGGGTGCTGGATCCAGGCGTGATGGGAAGATGGGTTTCGTTCACTCCTCGCGAACGCGCCAGAAAATGGGACCCACGCCTTCACCGGGGGTCATCACGAGTTCGACCGGAACGTCCATGCCCAAGCCCAGCACGGTATGCAGGACGCTCCAGGCACCAATCACCGTGGCCTGCTCCACGATCAGGGGTTTCAACAAGGGCGCCCGGATCTCCAGAACCACCCGCCCGTCCGCACGCGGTGGCAGAATTCGCAGGGCCACCGCGGCCGGCACCGAGATCCGGAAACTCTCCCGGTCATTGAGCTGCCCGTCCGTCAGGAACACGGTCACCTCAAACGTTGAGCCGACGGCGGTCGCGGCAGGTGTCCAGCGGAGCCATCCATCCCGAGCCACCGTCATTCCCGTTGGCCCCGACACCATGGCGAAGGTCAACGGCTGCGGTGGCAGGTCCGGATCCCGGCCAGTCAGCATCCATTCGAACGGAATCCCGACAGCGGCCACCTGGTCCGGAATCGGATCCAGCTCCGGCGCTTGGTTGACCTCCCGTACGGTAACCACAATCCGGCTGGTCGCCGACAACGGTGGTTCCCCGTTGTCCGTCACCGCGACCTCCACCTCGACCGTCGCGGGGCCGTCGAGCTCGCCAGTCTGCCAGCGAAGTGCTCCTGCCGGCGTGACGGTCATTCCCACCGGACCCCTCACCAGCGAAAACACCAGTTGTTGCGGCGGCAGGTCGGGATCGCTGGCCTCCAGGTCCAGACTCAACAGGTTGCCTTCGTCGAGCGCCTGTTCCGGCACCGGGACCAGCACCGGAGGACGATTCACCGATCCCACTGCAATCCGGAAGCTTCGTCGGGTGCTCAGTTGGCCGTCCATCAGCAGCACGGTTACCTCGAAGGTTGAGCCGGCGGCGCTCGCGGCAGGTGTCCAGCGGAGCCATCCATCCCGAGCCACCGTCATTCCCGTTGGACCCGACACAAGCGCGAAGGTGAGCGGCTGCGGCGGCAGATCCGGATCCCGACCGGTCAGCAGCCACTCGAAGGGAACCCCCGCGGCGGCCACCTGGTCCGGAATCGGATCCAGCTCCGGCGCCCGGTTGCCCTCCAGCACCACCACCTGGTACTCGACCACGATGGCCTCCGGAGGCGACGCGTCATCGCTGATCCGGATCGCCACCGTCTGGCTCGAGGGCCCCTGCGCGACGGTGGGCGTCCAACGCATCACGCCCGCTTCATCCACCGTCAGCCCCGGCGGACCCTGCACCACCTCGTAGCTCAGGTTCTGCGCCGGCAGATCAGGATCTGTCGCCTTCAGCGGGACGACAAGGGTTTGTCCCGAGGCCACCTCGTGCCGGGGGATTACGCTCAGCCGCAGATTGTCCAAATGCACCTGGCCCACTGAGTTCGCCGTGCGCCCTGCCAGCACAAACCTGCCGGGACCCGGCACGAACCCGGTCTCCACCCCCTCCAGCAGCGGCACCCCCTTCCACCAGGCGAAGAACCGACCGTCAGGCTTCAATTCCAACACCAGCGGCTGCCAGGTCAGCGTCGCCCATGCCGCTGGCGACAATGGATCGCCGCTTCCGGCCCAGTACGCCGCATCCCGCGGCCCGGTCTGCAGACTTGTGGCATCGCCTGGTGCTCCGTTGCGCGTCGGCAACTCCACCTTGGCCACCGTGCGGTGATCCACCCGCACGATCAGTCCCTCCACGTCGGTGGCATCGCCCTCGGCCCCGGGGAACGTATTTCCCGACCAGGTGTCAAAAGACACTGCCAACCCGGTGCGGGTTCCCGTCTCCGCACAACATCCCCCGGCAAAACCCGACTGGTTCCCCGGATCCAACAGCACCGGATCCCCCTCACGCGCGAAGCTGAAGCTGAATCCGTCGGCGACCCGGTCCCGAGTGCCATTACCCGCCCGCACATCACACGACATGCGAAATCCAGCAATGGCCGCGTCTGAATCTGGGATTCCCGGAAAAACCAACGCGGTGTACTCGTTCGCCTTTGCAAAAGTCAGTGCAAGAAACCCTTCAGGACTCCCGCCGCGCGGCACCCACGGAGATTGATTCGCGGCCACAACAGCAGCAAATCTCGAAAGCGAACTCGATTCGAAATCCGAACCGAAATGGGAACGATGGAGACTCGTGAAACCACCACGCTCAAGGAGAATACTAAACGCCAACTGATTCGTTTCCGGCGGAACCGAATTAGGAACGGTGTACTCAAGAATAACTGGATGTTCTCCACGAACGTGCGATTCCGATGGCTTCCAGATCATTGCCCCGGACCCCGTCAGCACCATGCCAGTCGGGCCTCCGGCTAGTCTGAAACGGCCGCGCAATCCCTTACCAAACAAGTCATGAAGACTGATCCCAAAGGTTTCGTCCTCGCGAACACTGAAATCCCTAAACCAGGACCCACTGTCTCCGCCAGGGAGTTCCATCAGATAACCTTGCCGGGTCTGCGCGGCGGCATCATTCCAGCCTCCCGAGGCAAGGATGTCCAATCGATCCTCGTCAACCCCGCCAAAATCGTTCGGTTCGCCAGGGGCCCATGCCTCAAAGTCCCATGGCTCCCCAGTCACCCAAGACCATCCGCTCCCTGCCCCCGACATGCCCCCGGCCTGCAAGCCCCCGATCCAAATCCTGCCCCCGGTCCTGGCCCAGACTGAACGCCCCGCCTGCCACTCCAAAGCATTGGCAAACGTTGCCAAATGCCCACCTTGCCGCTCCGCATCCTCCCGAGCCTCTTCCCAAGCAAAGCTCCCGGCAACGACTCGAAACCGAGATGGATCGTCCAGTGCTGTCCACCGGATCGGACGACTGTTCCACACCAATGGCCACAGCGATGTTTGATATGCCCATGGCTCTCCTTCAAAATTAGTCCATTGAGCCCCATCCCAAATTCCAAATGTTGCCCAAGTCGTCTTGTCTGTTCCAAACTCAGTATCTACGGCGCTATCCTGCTCACCCCAAAGCCACAACTTATCATCGTACACATGGATTTCTGTGCGATCATTACCATCATTTGGCCCGGTGTAAAACTCAGCGGGCAAGCTTTGCCCTGCCATCACCGGGACCCGCCCAACGCCTCCGACCAGACCCAGGTCCGCATAGATGATTCCATGGGCGAATGACAAGCGTTCAACGGAATTCTCCAGACATGCGCCCCGAGGTACAATCCACTCACCGTCTGTCAACCGCGCCAAATTGGCTCTCCGACCACGAAGACTGCAATCAACGGGCGCACCGCCATTCTCCTCCAATTGCGCCTCAAAAGTGCCACCCGCAAAGACAGTGTCACCAACAGCTAGAAGGGATCGTACAACTCCCTGAACCCCACCCACCTGACGCCAACCGGACTCCTGCCATAAGGCTACCGAACTCCCCTTCGACGCAAAACTGCCTCCGACAAACAGTTGATCGCCCAGTACCGCAAGCGAATAGACAGCACCATCAATTCCATCCTCCAAGGGGTGCCAGTTGACGCCATCCCACCTGGCAATTGAATTTGCCGGAAAGCCGCCCACACTCGTAAAGTAGCCAGCCGCAAATAAATCCCCATGCAATGTTGCAAGGGCTAGAACCTGACCGTCAAATACGCCACCGAGTGAAATCCACGACGATCCGTCCCACATGGCAATTCTTGATTGGATACGCCTGAGCCACCAAAACTCTCCATCGGGTCTCTCCCCCTTCTCTTGCACCCAGACTGCAGTCAATAGACCATTGTACTCCATTCGATCGCTGTCATCTGGAGAAAACCAATAGCCTTCATCAGAAAACGCTGGCAGCTGATTCCAATTGGAGCCATCCCACACCGAAGTCGCCGAACGATACAAGTTGTTGTTCGGCGGATTGTAGGTGACCGTCATTTTTGCCTGGGTCTGATTCCCTGAGCTGTCGAACGCAGTGATGACGAGGATATTCTGGCCGGATTGTAGGTTGATCTCATTGGCCGTCCAGTGATCCGTTCCAATGGCCATGCCACCGCCGCCACGATTGTTGCTCCAAGTCAAATGAGTCAGGCCGAGGTCATCACTGGCCACACCGACAAGAGTAATATTCTCCGCCGTCGTTGTGTAGTTTGCAGTACTTGTCGGTAAAGTAATTCTGACAATAGGAGGAGTGCCATCGGGAGAGGTATAGGTTACGTTTAGACTGTGGCTTGTACTGTTGCCCGCCCCATCCGTAGCCACTGCCGTGATTGTGTTTATCCCCACGGCGAGGTTTACCACCCGCGACCAGTTGGCGGTGCCGCTGCCAACTGTCGCGTCATTATTGGCGCGCACGTCGTTGACCATGACCGATCTGATACCACTGTTTCCTCGTCCGGAATCTGAGGCCGTGCCGCTTACCGTCAAGGAACTGGTTGTGACCCTAGCCCCATTGGCCGGGCTGCTGATCGTCAGCAGTGGCGGCATCGTGTCCGTCGGCATCTCGGTCTCGTTGCCGACCGTAATGGTGAACGCCTTCTCGTACCACAGGCCGCCCTGGTCGGTCGTGCGGACGCGCACGCCGTAGGTGCTCTTGGCCTCGAAGTTGAACGGCGCCGCCGTCCGGAGTGTGATGCCGTTGATCGTGAACGAGCCGTTGTCCGCGCTATCCGACCCGCTGACCAAGGTATAGGTGAACGTGTTGCCCGCGTCCGGGTCCGTCGTCGAGAGTGTCCCGACCGTCGTCCCCGACGGTTGGTTCTCCGTTACCGTCGAGATGCTAAGGAGGATGTCCGTCGGCGTCTCGTTCACGTTGCCGACCGTGATGGTGAACGCCTTCTCGTACCACAGGTCACCCTGGTCGGTCGTGCGTATCCGAGCGCTGTAGCTGCTCTTAGTCTCGTAGTCGAACATGGCGGCGGTTCGCAGGGAGTTGCCGCTAATCATGAACGAGCCGTTGTCGTTGTCCGCGCCGCCCGCCTCGCTGACCAGCGTATAGGTGAACGTGTTGCCCGCGTCGGGGTCCGTCGCCGAGAGTGTCCCGACCGTGGTCCCCGACGGTTGGTTCTCCGCCACGGTGGTTCCGCTGAGAAGGATGTCTGTTGGCGCGTTGTTGGCAGCGGAGTACGTTGCCCCGGCACCGCTCAACGTGTAGGTCTGATTCTCCGTCACGGTGACTGTCTGGTTGCCCGGCTTTGTCCAGCCCGCGACATCCTTGAACTCGATGGTGTATTGCCCAGGCTGCAAAGCGTTGAGGCTGACGCCCGACTTCTGCCATGTGCCATCAGCAATCCGCCAGCGTGCCCCGGCAGTAATGGCATTCTGCGGCGACATTGTCACCCGAACCATCGTTAGAAGACGCTTGGCGACAAAGTCCATGGTGGTCGGAACGTCTAAATATGATGAGTGATCTACGAACTCACCCCTGGACTGAGTTAAGTCGATCTTCTCAACGCCTGTGTGGATGCTGCCAAACAACGCGCTTGAAAGGGGAACCAACCCATCGTTATTGCCAACCGCGCTCTCGCTTGCGTATTTCATATCCCTGAAAACGCCTTTCACAAAATGCAATTTCCCGTGGTCGTTATCTACTTCATCAGCCGCTTTGTCAGGCCAATTACTCCCTTCACCCACAATACTCGAGTTGAAATAACCACCGTATGCAATGATTCTTGAGTCACCGGTAACGCTGGTCATATTTGCGGACCCGCAGAATGGACTAGATAGACTCGAATCCAAGCGACCTTGATCATAATAGCCCATGAACTTGATCCAATTGTAGTGAGCCCCGTCTCTTTTCGCCGATGTGGGTATTTCCGATGTGGAATGCCATGCAAGATCAAAATCACCTTGCGATCCACCGAAGTTGACATTGTAGTAGACATCAAGAAATGACGCGACTTGGTTTACCCCATACTTGTCGTACAGATGCTTCGTCACCCACGTCGGATTCGCCAATGGCGATCCGAGGTGCGGTGTTCCCAGCGTGACAAGTCGATGTACTTTATCACGGAACGAGGAGCTTATGTTGAGCGCATAACGGCTGACCAATCCCCCCATGCTGTGGGCCATAACAACAACTTGTCTTTCGCCCAAATCCGGATTATTCGCATAGAATTGATCAAGAAATGCCGCAAACGCCTGACCATTCTGAGCAATGGAAAGGCTCGAGTCGTAAACGTACCGATACACTCGGAATCTGCTGCTCATGTCAGACTGATTGAAGCGGGGCTGGGGTGCATTCGGATCGTCATTCACCCAGCCGAACCAATAATTCAGAGAATGCATCTTCTTGTCGCCGCTTGCCCCATGCACCAAAATGACGGGGACGCGATCATCGGTTAGAGCTGTCTTTCGCGTGGATTCCCCCCCTGAATAATAGAAATTCCCATGGTCTGGACTTGGCAACTGGCGCTGGCGAACTCTTAACTCGGCGGCGGCGGATCGGGAGGAGGATTGTGTTATGCTACCGTAGGAGACTTTAAAGTAGTACTCCGGATCTCCGGACTGATCATCCTGCCACTTGGCGATCCATGTTGCTTTGACGTATGTCTTGCCGTCCTCTGTCGCATATACCCTTCCTGAGAGTATTGGAAGTACTGGATCATCGGGCAGCAGAATACCGTCATCTTCAAAAACTTGGAACGTGCATTGGGAATCAACCGGGATGCCTTCGACCTCCGCGCACATGGTCACAGTAGCGCCATGGTACACGTCCAAGGGTGCCCACCAGTAGGCGGAAACAAACGTGGAGGCCAACCCGACAGAAATCGTCGCACTTCGGTCGTTATTCGTTTCAAATGACTCGGTAACTTCCGCGTTACCGTCAGCCACGGCCCTGATGGTATGATTGCCGGCGGCAGGCGCGGTAATTTCAATGGATTGGACGGTGATCTCCGCCCCCGGTGCTAAACCATCGTAGTCATCCCCTTCGCCGTACTTGACGCCGTTGAGATAGAAAAGCGCCTCCTGATTGGCGAACCGACCGGCGTCCGCCGTTGCGACACCTTGGTTCCTGACCGTGGCCTTGATCCTGAATTTCTGCCCCTCGTAAACGGTTGCCGGTTCAGTCCAGATCGCCGTAACGATCAAGTCTGGGCGACCCGTAAAAGTGAATGTCAGGTTCCTGTTCTGCGTAACCGGTGCCGTCGTGTACGTGTTCCCGCTCCAGGAAAACCCTCCCGCATCACCGCTCACCGAATTCCTTTCATAATGCGTCGTCGGCGAAACCGCAAAGGTGGTCGTGTTGCCATGTGTGACGGTGCGCGATGCCGGGGTAACACTGCCGCCTGTGCCTGCGGAGGCATTGACTGTATATGAAGGGACCTGACCGGTAATGTTCCAGTAGTGATACTCGTGGTGACTGCCGCTCTTGAGCACCTGCGCCCTCACCTCCATGTAGCTGGCGGTTAGAGGGTAGTTCGAGGAATCGCCTTCCACCAAGAACCGTGTGCCGTTCCAGTCAATGGGCAAGGTGCCCCAGGCCAGTGTCACGCCAAGGTTAGATGTCTTTACGGTTGTCCAGCTTCCCCCAGAGCGTCTGATGGACCAGACGATTTCATAGCGGGTGATCCGGGGCAAATTAAAGCCCGTGACGCGCGTTGCGTGCGATCCAACGGGCATGGGGTTAACCGTGGATGTCCCCGGCGTCCCGAACGAGCGATCATAATTCGTGGCATGCGCTGTTGTGGTGGCAAATCCCAGGCAGGTACAAACCAGCAAGAGCATTGCAATGACTGAAATCCGGCGGTGGGGTCCGTGGGCGGTTTTCATTGGTCCTCCTCCTCGCCTTTGTTGCCGGCCAAGTCTGAGCGTTTTTTCTCCCATTCCGCGGCAAGGAAAGCGGCTCTTTCCGCTAAAGCGTCTTCGTAGCGCTGCCGATCCTCTGGCTTCATGGCCGCCCGCCGCTCGCGTTCTCGTTGCTCCCGCTGTGCCCTCTGTTGCCGCAAGGCGCTGATCCGCTCCGTCCGCTTGGAATGGACGGAAACAACCTCGTCAGGATCCGAAAGCATTGCCTTGGACGCGATTCTCGCGTCAGGTGCGGAAGCGACACCAACGCCACTGTCAGCCGTCACGAGCCGGAAATCCATTGGGGTGACCATGACCACATGCCTGGCCGTTTTCCGTTGACCGCGTTGTCCCGGCGTTGTGGAAGCCTCCATCCTTGCGGCTTCCACCCAGAATTCCGGCGCCCCTCGGAAGTGTCGCAGGATCAGCGGAGAATCGGCGGTTGCGCTGGTGATAACCGTTGCCAGGTCGTCGAACGCGAATAAGTCATTTTCGGCATCTCCAGCCTCTCCGCCGCCATCGTTTGCAGTAGGGGCGGCAGCCGTTCCCTTCGCTTGTTGCGCAACGATACGCGATGTCACATCCGCGATGTGTTGTTGAAGGGCGGCAGGCGTATTGAAACGGCTTCCCGACTTCGCAAACACAAACGCATAGGCATTTGGGTTGCCATCAACGTCATACAGCACCATGCGGTCAAGAGCCTGCCACTGATAGGGCTGGTTGTTGGCGTGAACATGCTGGCTAGCGACGAATCGTGCCAATTTTACTTCAATAATTGCCGGGGCGTTGGTTTGGGCTTGCGCATTTATGCCAAACCACGAATCAACCAACAACAAGCTGAACAACAAGATTCTCATAGTCTACACTGGTAGGAATTTGGTTTTGACGCTTTGCCGGGAAAAAGATACTGGAGAGTATCCAGGATCGCGGTGTGGCCGGCAATCCTGCACCAAATCCTCAACGGACACCGGCCCATGAATCTGGACTCCGGCCAGTTGATCAGCGGTGATGAGGTATGGCGGTTCTCGGGTTTGCGGCCCCTCATGATGGAGAACCGGCCTTGAAGTCTTCTTCGAGCAGGCAGGAGGACCCTCTCGAATCCCCGCGCCACTGAACGCGGGTCGCTGTGTCCGTTTTTTGGCCTCCAAGTGATTTGGAGTGGGTAGGGGGTAGAGGACGTTGAGGGGTGGAAGGACGGAAGTCTGGGTCGTTTGGCTTGCTGGAAGCAGGGTTCTGCAACGCAGAACCCTAACCCGACTTTCGCAACTGACGTCGGGAAACGGGGATTTTTTGAGAGTGAAGCGAGGCAAGTGGCTGTGAATGAGGGGAGCGCATTTCGAAAGTGCGTGTAGTGAAGACCTGGCCTCTTCCCAAGGCGGGATTTTTGAGGAGGATATTGAGGCGTCATGTTCTTGCGGCACACGCGACGGTGGAAAGACGGGAAGGAGCACCTCTATTGGTCGTTGGTGGAGAACCGCCGGTGTGGAGGCACCCGGGTGGTGCAGCATACGGTGTTGTACCTGGGGGAGATCAACGACAGTCAGAAGGAGCAGTGGATTCGCGCCATTGAGGTCTTTGACGAGGATTGTGGGAGTCCAGACCAACTGAAGCTCTTTGCGGCGGAGCGGCCGTTGCCGGCGGATGCGCCGGACGGGGTTCAGGTTCGGCTCCGGGACTTTGAGTTGCACCGCCCGCGGCAGTGGGGCGGTTGCTGGCTCTTCACCGAGGTGTGGAAGGAACTGGGGCTGGATCGCTGCTGGCGGGAGCGCTTGGGGAAGTCGCGGGAGGGAACCGATTGGGAGCATGTGCTGCAGACGCTGTGCGCCTATCGGTTGCTGGATCCGGGCAGCGAGTGGCGCCTGCACCGGGTCTGGTTTGATCAGTCGGCCATGGCCGATCTGCTGGGTGAGGATTTCTCCCTCGCTGCCAAGGACACCCTGTACCGGGGGCTGGATCATCTGGTGGAACATAAAGGCGAGCTGTTCACATTCTTGCGCCAACGGTGGCAGGACCTCTTTGGAGTGAAGTTCGAGGTGCTGCTCTATGATCTGACCAGCACCTACTTCGAGAGCGATCCGCCCTTCCCGGAGAAGGATCCGCGACGCTTTGGCTATTCACGCGACAAACGCTCCGACTGTGTCCAGGTGGTCATCGCCCTGGTGATCACCCCGGAGGGCTTTCCCCTGGCTTACGAGATGATGCCTGGCAACACCGCCGATAAAACCACCTTGCGCGGGTTCCTGCAGAAGATCGAAACCCTGTACGGCAAGGCGCAGCGCATCTGGATCATGGACCGGGGCATTCCCACCGAAGCGGTGCTGGCTGAGATGCGCGCGGCAGACCCACCGGTGCTCTACTTGGTGGGCACGCCCAAGGGACGGCTGAGCGCATTGGAGCAGGAGCTGCTGGAGGTGCCATGGCAGCAGACGCGCGAAGGGGTGGATGTCAAACTGGTGCCCAGCCAGGGTGAACTCTATGTGCTGGCCCGCTCCAAAGACCGTGTCGCCAAAGAGCGCGCCATGCGTCGTCGTCAACTCAAAGAACTCTGGACCCGGTTGGCCGAACTGAAGCGCCAGGAGCCCAAACGGGATGCCCTCCTGCTCAAGTTGGGCGCCGCCAAGGCGCAGGGTCCGCTGGCGTGGAAATTGGTCACGGTGGAAGTCAGCGCCGAAGGAACCCTCCAGTATTCCCTGCGCAAAGACCGGCTGCGGGAGCGGCTCCGGCGGGAAGGCCGCTACCTGCTTCGTTCCAATCTGACCGGAAAGGATCCCGCCCAGATCTGGCACCTCTACATGCTGCTGGTCCAGGTCGAGGAAGCCTTCAGGAACCTCAAAGGCGATCTATCCATACGGCCCGTCTACCATCAACTCCCCGAGCGCATCGAAGCCCATATCCTGGTCGCCTTCCTGGCCTTCTGCCTCCACACCACCCTGCGACACAAACTCCGCCAGAAAGCTCCAGGCCTGACGCCCCGTTCGCTGATCGAGCAACTGTCCGCCCTCCAGATGCTCGATGTCCACTTCCCGACCACCGACGGACGCACCCTCCTTTTCCAACGCTATACCTCACCCAATAAGACCCAGAAACTCCTGCTGGCTCAACTCGGACTGGAGCTTCCCCCGCAATCCCCTCCGCGCATTTCATCCCACCGCGCCATCGAGCCGCTACCGGGGTCCGCCCTGTAGTGAAGACCTTCCACCCCAATCTTCAGAATCAGGCCCATTCTCTCTCTTTTCCTTCTCCAGTTGCGAAAGTCGGGCTAATGGCGCTCGGGCCGGGGGCGGGCGGCGGTCAAGGTGGAGCGCAGCGAAGCGAGCAATACCTTGAGGGCCGACCGCCCCCGGCCCTGGCCACGCCCCGACGGTGCGGAGTTCCGAAGGAGCTGACCCAAGCCATCCCTTCGCGCAGACTGCCGCGGCATGCAAGACACGCAGCTCTTCTCCCTGGCGCTCGGACTCGATGGCACCCGGTGGTTCGTGAAGGAGGTCCGCCTGGACCCGAGGGCCCGACGGCTGGATCTGGAGCTGGATTTCAAGCTCGGCACCCGTTTCCTCCATCCCATCACCTCCCAGCCCTCGCCGGTCCATGACACGGCCCGCAAGAGCTGGCGGCACATGAACTTCTTCCAGTTCGAGTGCCACCTGCACGCCCGGGTGCCCCGGGTGAGCGATCCCGAGGGGGTTGGGCTCATCCCGGTGCCGTGGGCCCGCCCGGACAGCGGCTTCACCCTCTTGATGGAAGCCTTGATGGTCCTGCTGTCCCGCACCGCCATGGCGGTCAACGAGGTGGCGCGATTGGTCGGTGAACCGGGCGGCGATCTTCTTGAAGCCACCGGTGGTTGGGTGGAGTTCGTCCTGCCAGTCGGCCTCCGCCAGCGCGCCCTGCGTTCGGACGTGCCGCCAGCGGGGGAGTTCCTGCTCCAGTTTGATCATCAGGTCGTCGAACCGGGCCAGCATGTGGTCGAGAATCGCCCGCTGCAGCGGGGCCGGAATTGCAAAGGAATCCATCACCTTCTTCACCCACCCGCCGGCAACCGGCAGCCCGAGGATCCGGACGCCTTTGCCCGACGGAATCGCATAGTCGTAGGCATGGGTGAAGATCCACGCGCCGGCCTGATGGTCGTCGCGAAGATCTGCCAGGTCCCGGTAGGCGAACTCAATCTGCAGCAGCCGCCGGTTGAACCGCGCGAGATGCAGGCAGTCCTCCCAGGTCATTCCCGTTTCGTACTTGTTGAGCAGGGACGGCAGGTTGTCGGCCACGATGTCATTGCCGCCCCCGCTGAACAGCACGCAGTCGAATTGGAGGCGCTCGCCGGCCATGGTCTTGAACAACCGGCTGAACGGCTTCCCGCAGAGCATTTCCCGGGCCTCCGCTCCGTTCCCCGAGAGATCCAGTTGTACGATCCCGGATGCGAATGTGGACTTCAGCTCGTTCACGATGTTCGTCCGGAGAAACATCGGAAAGGCGAACCAGGAGTCGCCTTCGAGCAGCATGCCAATCGCGCCCGGCTTCTTGCGCATTTCTTCGCGGTAGCGGCTGACAGGTGTGCCTGGAGCTTTTTGTTGTCCCATGGTGTCGGGTTTCCTTTCGGGGGCTGATGGTTTTTGGTGGTCGCGGTCGTCGAGTACCGTTGGAACCGTGGTCATTGTCGAGCCCGAGATTGGTGGCCCGTTTCCCCCAAGGCGGCGGGGACAGGACGTTCATCTCCCTACCAGCAGTTGGCAGGGTCGCGTTCCACCCGCGACCCTGACCCATTCCGTGGCGCCTGTGGACGTGCGACGGGGAACGTGGGAAGCCCCGGCACCCCGGCGCTTCCCCCGATCCCTGCAACGCCTCCCCGCGCCAGGCGGAGGAAGTTTGGGACGTGCGGGAGCCCATCCCAGCACTTGGTAGGGTCGCGTTTCACCCGCGACCCTGACCCATTCCGTGGCGCCTGTGGACGCGCGACGGGGAACGTGGGAAGTCCCGGCACCGTGGCGCTTCCCCCGATCCCTGCAACGCCTCCACGCGCCAGGCGGAGGAAGTGTGGGACGTGCGGGAGCCCATCCCTACCAGCAGTTGTTAGGGTCGCGTTCCACCCGCGACCCTGACCCATTCCGTGGCGCCTGTGGACGTGCGACGGGGAACGTGGGAAGTCCCGGAATCCCGGCGCTTCCCCCGATCCCCGCAGCGCCTCCCCGCGCCTGGTGGAGGAAGTTTGGGACGTGCAGGAGCCCATCCCTACCATTCACCGGACCCCGAGAAGGCGCGCGATTCCGGTGAGCAGGAGCGCGCCCAGGCCGTAGGAAAGGAGGATGTCGCTCGGCCAGTGGCCCCCGAGCACCACGCGGGCACTGCCGCCGATGACCAGGATCAGGACGCCGCCGCCCACGATCCACCAGCGCCGCGGCGGACGCATCCGGAGCGCCGCCACGAGGATCACGGCGCCGAAGGTCGCGGCGTAAATGAGGGCGAAGGTGGATGGACAGCCGTTGCCGGCGGCACTGCCGGCCACCTGGACCAGGTCCGCAGATGGACGCGGCCGCGCGATCCATCGCTTCAGGAGCGGGTCGAGCGCCAGGACCGCCGCGTAGGCGATGGGCGGGATGCCGGCGGCCCGCAGGCCGCCGATCCGCCATGCCGCGACGGACACGAGGGCCAGCAGGCCGAGGGCAACCGGGGGCTTGGCGGAGTTGGTGACGTATTGAGCCCAGGCACGCCCCGAGGGATTCCACGCCTGAAGGGTTCGAGTGAGCCCGAGGTCGAAGGGGAACCGTCGCTGTTGGGACGCGGCCCAAAACAGCAGGACGAGGAGAACGAGCGCGGCGGTCCACGCGCGCCAGAAGGAAGGGCGCCAACCGGCCAACGGACGGCGTGGTGGCTTGGTTGAGGCGTTCTTTGAGGCCATGGCGCGGGAGGTTCCCAATCCGGGCCTGAGTGGCCAGCGGGATTTGCTGCCGGGATTTCCGCGGGCTTGGCATGTGGGGCCATCGGCGGTAGGTACCGCGTGCATTGTGGCTGACGCCAACCCCCTGGTCCCCCTGCCGCTCGACTCCCCCGGGCGCCGCCGCCTGCCGCCCCTCCTGCGGCGCGCGTGGTATGGACTGAACCAGGCCTTTCGCCGGCGCATCCTTCACACCGGGGTGACGCCGGACCAGTTCACCGCCATGAGGTCGCTGCGCGAAGGGGATCCCTCAGGGATGACCCAGCGTGACCTCACCACGGCGATGTCCAGTGATCCCAACACCGTGGCGTCCCTGCTGGAGCGCATGGAAGTCTCCGGATGGGTTGAGCGGCGTCCCCATGAATCGGACGGCCGGGCCTACCGGATCCGCATGCTTCCCGCAGGAGACCGGGTGTATGAAGGGGTCCGCTCCATCGCGGTCGCCCTCCAGACCGAGGTGCTGGCGGTGTTGCCAGAGGCCGAACGGGAGCGGTTTCTCGAGCAACTGGATCAGGTGGCCGCCGCCTGCCGTCGCGCCGCCGGGGAACCGTCGCGTCCCCGGCGATGAGCGACGTGCCGCCGCCCATCCTCGACGGGCACCCGGCACCCGCCGCTCCGGTGGAGGTGCCGCGTTGGCGGACCGTGCTCATGCTGCTGGTGGTCGGCGCCTACCCGCTGGCGGTGGGTGTGATCAGCGCCCGGGGAATCCAGGGAGCGGCGGCCGTTTCGGGAACGGCACTGCCGCGGACGACCTCGGGATTGCTGGCGGTGTGCGCGGAAAATCTGGGGATTTTTGGAGTTCTCTTTGTGCTGACCTGGCTGATCGGCCGTCCCACGAGATGCGAGCTGCATGCTTCGGGCGGCCCGCGACTCCGCGAGTGGCTCCTGGGAATGGCACATTCAGTGACCCTCCGGATCGGTCTCGCCGGTGTGGCGCTCGCGGCCCTGGGCATTGCCGCCGCGGTGCTGAGCCTGAAGGGGCGTCCGCTGGACGCGCTCGACGGTGTCCGACCGCAGGTCGAGCATCTGCTCGATCCCGCCGCGCTGCGGCAACCCGTCTACCTGCTGCTGACCATGACCCTGGTCAGCTTTCTTGTGGCGGGGTTGCGGGAGGAGTTGTGGCGGGCTGTGGTCATCGCCGGCATCCTGCGGTTGCATCCCGGGGATCCCCGGGCGTTGGGACCGCGCCTGTGGGCGATCGGTGTGGCGGCGTTGATCTTCGGGTTTGGCCATTTGCCGCAGGGATGGGGTGGCGTGGGCCTGACGGCCGTTTTGGGGATGGGACTTGGGGCCATTCTTGTTTTCCACCGCTCGCTGTGGGTGGCTGTGCTGGCCCATGGATTTTTCGATGCCACCTCCTTTGCCCTGATCCGGGTTGCCGACCAGATGGGTGCTCTTGACTCGATGCTGGGGCGTTGAGCGGGGTTCGCGGGACGTATCGGAAGCTTGGGTTCGCACATGGGGACGGGTCCGCACATGGGGACAGGCTAACTGTGACTCTCCACGGGCAACCGGGTGGGGCAAGGCTCCCGCCGCGCCGTACGCGGAACGGCAGGCTGATCGTGTGGGGACTCCATGGGCGGCTCAGGAGGACCTTCGTATTGGTGTTGGTGAGCCGAAGTTGCCCCACCGGGGGGGACTCACACACATGGGGACAGGTCATTTGTGACGCATTGGACCACCGGGGGGGCCCACATGGGGACAGGTCATTTGTGACGGATGCGCGTCCGCTGTCCGACGCGCAGCAAAGGAAGGATTGTGCCCGAAACCGCGTTGCCTATGGTCCGCGGGTCGCGTTGCGCCGGGACCGGGTTCACCCGGTCCCCCTTCGGACGCCTCCGCATGCTGGTCCACCTGCTCAAGTCCAAGATCCACAAGGCCACCGTCACCGCTGCCAGCGTTGAGTACGAGGGCAGCCTGACCATTGACGAAACCCTCATCGCCGCCGCCGGGCTGGTCCCCTTTGAGCGAATCCTGTGCAGCAACATGTCCAATGGGGCCCGATGGGAGACCTATGTGATCCGGGGACCCGCGGGGTCGGGTGCCATTGAATTGAACGGAGCGGTCGCCCACCTCGGCCGGCCGGGGGATCGGGTCACCATCATGGCGTTCACCCAGGTGAAGGTGGCGGCCGCTGCCGGGTGGGAGCCCCGGGTGATCGTCCTTGGTGAGGGGAACAGGGTGGTGAACGAACGGGGTACTTGAGGAGTTGCCCGGGCTGTGGGGAGTCCATGGGGGGACGGCTCAGAGGGATCTCCGCCCCACCGGTATTGGAGCCATGACCTCTCGACTCGGTGGGGCAAGGCTCCTGCCGCGCCGTGCGCGGAACCGCGAGCGGACCTCGTGGGAACGCCACATGCGCACGGCTCGCCGGGAGGCTCGCCCCACCGGTATTGGAGCCATGACCTCTCGACTCGGTGGGGCAAGGCTCCTGCCGCGCCGTACGTGCAACCGCGAGCGGACCTCGTGGGAACGCCACATGCGCACGGCTCGCCGGGAGGCCCCACCGGTATTGGAGCCATGACCTCCCGACTCGGTAGGGCAAGGCTCCTGCCGCGCCGTACGCGGAACCGCGAGCGGACCTCGTGGGAACTCCACACGCGCACGGCTCGCCGGGAGGCCCACCGGTATTGGAGCCATGACCTCCCGACTCGGTAGGGCGAGGCTCCTGCCGCGCCGTACGTGCAACCGCGAGCGGACCTCGTGGGAACCCCACACGCGCACGGCTCGCCGGGAGGCTCCACCGGGGGTGTGGGGCCGGGGTGGCGGAGGAGTTGGTGGGGCAACACCTGCGGAGCCGTACGCGGGTGAGGTCTGCACAGGCCTGGGCTGCGGTTGCGCGGACGTTGAAAACTCGCCCCACCCGGTTTGGATCGTGGCTCTCTTCATACGGGAGTCCCTGGACCGGGAGACTTTTCCGCCTCATCCAAGAAATGGAGATGCGCCCGGGCTTCGTTGCCCGCCCGCGTTGCCCGCGTTGTCCTTGTCACTGGCGCGGCCTGTTCGTATGGTGCCGACCTGTGCAAGGAATCAAGACAACACTGTTTTTCCTGTTCTGGACGGTGCTCGGCGCCGCGGGCGTCGTGATGGCGACCAAGGGGCAGGGGATCTGGCTGCTGGTGGTGGGGTTCCTCGTGTACCTCGGCATGCTGATCAAGTGGGGTTGCCTGACGGAACCGCACTGAGACCGGGCGCCGGATGGCGTCCGGCCATCCGCAGAACTTCGGGAAGGCTCCAAAGCCGTCCTCCGCCGCCCGCTCCCCACTCCGTCATGGCAAAAAAGCCTGCCAAAGCGTCACCGCCTCCGGAATCCCCCCGGTTGAAGCTGGGTTTGCCCAAGGGATCCCTGCAGGATGCCACCCTGGAGAAACTGGCCAAGGCGGGGTGGAACGTCACGGTGTCCAGCCGCAGTTATGAGCCGTATGTGGACGACCCGGAGCTCGCGATCCGCCTGATCCGTGCGCAGGAAATCAGCCGGTACGTGGAACTCGGCTACCTCGATGCCGGGATCACCGGCCACGACTGGATCATGGAGAACCAGAGCCAGGTGCATGAAGTCGGGGAATTTCTGTTCAGCAAGGTGTCGCGCCAGCCCACCCGCTGGGTGCTGGCGGTGCCCGAAGAGTCCGCGATCCGGTCGGTGAAGGACCTCGAGGGACGGCGGATCGCGACCGAGGTGACCGGCCTGACGCGGCGCTGGCTCAAGAAGCACGGGGTCCGCGCCGAGGTCGAGTTCTCCTGGGGAGCCACCGAGGTGAAGGCGCGCGAACTGGTGGACGCCATCGTCGAGGTCACGGAAACGGGATCGTCGTTGCGGGCCAACAAACTGCGGATTGTCGAGACGCTGCTGGAGAGCACGCCACGCCTGATTGCCAACCGGGACGCGTGGCGGGAACCGTGGAAGCGGCACAAAATCGAGACGCTCGCCCTCCTGCTCCGCGGGGCCATCGAGGCCGAGGCCAAGGTGGGCCTCAAGCTGAACATCCGTGAGCGGGATCTGCCAAACTTGTTGCAATCCCTCCCTGCGTTGCGTACTCCCACGGTGTCGGGGCTGAGTCAAGCCGGGTGGGTGGCCGTGGAAACGATCATCAACGAGGCCGTCGTTCGGGAGATCATTCCGCAGCTCAAGGCGGCCGGAGCGGAGGGCATCATTGAATATCCGCTAAACAAGGTGGTTTATTGACCACCGTCCGTTGCTCAGGGTTTTCATCGTATGGGTTCACTCAAGAAGCGCCGCAAGGCCAAGATCAACAAACACAAGCGGCGCAAGAAACTGCGTCAAAACCGCCACAAGAAGCGCACCTGGCAGAAGTAGCCGGTCGCCCGTGATTGCGGGCGCCCTGTCGGTGCCTCCCCCGGTCCCGGGGGCGATTTCGGTCCTGTTGTCGTATGGTCCGCCGGCGCTGGCTGCCCCTGTCGGGGCTTCTGGTCACGCTCCTGCTCCTCACGGGGTGCCAGACCACCCGCGATGGCCGTGGAGGGAAGTCGCCGTCCGGCGATGCGCCCGGCACGGAGTCCGATGCGGTGCTGGAGCAGCGGGTGAAGGCCCATGCGGCCTACGCCGCCGGGGTGTTGCTGCAGGAGCGGGAGGAACCCGAGGCGGCGTTTGCGCAGTTCGTCCGGGCCACTGAATTTGACCCCTCGAATGAGCCGCTGGCGACCGAGGTGGCCGGGTTCTACCTGCAACGCAACCAGTTCCCCGAGGCCCTCGCCGTGCTTCAGCGCACCGCCGCGCAGCCGGGGACCAGCGGGGTGTCCAAGACGCTGCTGGCCGTCACCCTGCGGCGCGTCGGACGGACCAACGAGGCGATGGCGGCCTTTGCGGACGCCATCCGGTCAACGCCCACCCTGCTGGCCCCGTACCAGGAGCTGGCCGAGCTCCATCTGGCCGAGGGACAGACGAACCGGGCCGTCGCGCTGGTGGAGTCCTCGCTGCAGGTGTCGAGTGAGGTGCCGGCCCACTGGCTGGCGACCGGGGATCTCTTTGCATGGCTGGCCGCAAGGTCCCCGGACGCGCGCGAGCGGGCGGTACTGGGGCGGCGTCAGGCGTTGGATCGGGCCACCGCCCTGGGGACCACCGATCCGGCGCTGCTGCTGCGGCTGGGACGCGCCTGGATGGACCTCGGGGATGCCACCGCCGCCGAGGCCATGTTCCAGCAGGCGGCGAGGCAGCTCCCGCGGGACCCGGCTGTTGCCGCCAATCTTGCGGAACTCATGATCCGCGACGGGCGCCTCAAGGAGGCCCGCGAGTCGCTTGAATTGTTGAGCCGGTTCAACCCGACCTCCCATTTTCCGTGGTACTTCCTGGCCATCCTGGATCTCGACGAACGCAATGTGGACGAAGCGGTCCGGAAGTTCGAGCGGGCCATTGCGGTGAATCCGGACTTCGAACCGGCGTATGCCGACCTGGCGGCGGTCCAGATGAACCGCGGCCAGACGGAGACCGCTTTGGACCTTTTGAAGCGCGCACGGGTCCGGTTTCCGGAATCCCACCGGGTCGTGCTGCTGCTCGGGGTGGCTGAGACCCGCGTTCCCGATGTCGAAGCCGCGCTTCAGGCCTTTGCCGAGGCGGAGGCACTTGCCCTGAAGACCGAACCGCCGGATCACCGGTTTTATTTCCAGGCGGGCGCCGCACTGGAGCGGGCCGGGGCCACTCCGGAGGCGATCCGCTATCTGCGCCGGGCGCTGGAGGTAGATCCGGACTTTGACGAGGCGCAGAATCACCTGGGGTATCTCTGGGCGGAACGCGGCGAGAACCTCGACGAGGCCCTGCAGCTCATCGAGCGGGCCGTGGCGGCCGATCCGGAGAATCCGGCGTACCTCGACAGCCTCGGCTGGGTGCTGTTCAAGCTGGAGCGGCCCGCGGAGGCATTGCCCTGGATGGAGAAGGCGGTGCAGTTCCTGCCGGAGCCCGATGCCACCGTGTACGATCACCTGGGCGACGTGCTGGAGGCGCTGGGGCGTCCGGACGAAGCCCGGGCGGCCTGGGAAAAATCCCTGGGGGTTGAGGCCAGCGACGACGTCCGCAAGAAGCTGGAGCGACCGTGAACGTCCCGGCTCCCGGCCGGTCAGCGAGGGTGGGTCTCGAGGGACTGCGGCTCGATGGCGTACGGGGATTTGGGCTGGATGAACGGAATGGGCTGGCTTCGATAAAAGGTGGCCCGATAGATCACGAAGGCGGCCAGGGATGTGCCGAGCGCAATCAGGATGAGGCGGCGGCCGGCCCGCCGGGTTTCGGTCGAGACCGTTGGCACCCGAAGCATGGCCGGGCGGTCGCCCCGGCCTGAAAGAAGATCTCCGGCACGGCGGAGCACCTGCTCGCGATCGAAGCGCCCGGGGCCGGTGATTTCGACATGGAAGAAGCGCGCCTCGCAGCCGTTGCGCGGACAAAACCCGAGCCTCAACCGCTCAAGTTTTGCAGGCAGGTCGCGATGGGATCCGGAATCGCCGACCACGGCGAGCTCCCCCAATTCCGCCCCGGTGACCGGAAGGCTGCAGCCGACACACACCGCCCGGATCCCGGAGGCGAACAGGGCGTGCAATTCCTGGCCGCCCAGGCCGGCCTCTCCCAGCGCCGTCGCGAGCGCCGCATGCACCTGAGGCAGCCCGCCCGTCGGGACCCGGAGCGGTGCGGTGGGTGTCGCGGGTGCGGCGGGTGCGGCCGGGCGATTGCCTTCGGTGGGTGCCGGCGTGGCGTCCGGACGCGGTTCAGGTTCAGCCATCGGGAGCGACTTGTACCGGGAGCCGGGTCACCTGTCAGGTCCCTTGTACCACATCCAGTCCGCCGTTTCCTCGTACGGATGCAGCGGGTCGGTGGTGAGGGCCCGGGTGAAGTTGTGCTGACGGGTGTGGCCGTCCACGAACAGCACAGGCGACACGAACCGTCCGGGCGCCGTGCGCGGGTTCACAAACTCCGCGGGACCCGCCGCCGCGAAATGCCACTGGTACCAGCGGGGTCCGGTGTCCAGGCAGCCATAGATGCGGGCTGGCGGCTCGTGCATCAGGATGAACCGCGACGGATCGGGCACCCAACCCTCGGACTGCCCGGCCAGCGTGGCGGGAAGCACCGGGGCGTTGTTCCATGCAAGAAATCCCCCGCCGGAGAGCACGAGCGGCGACCCGCCGTTGTACTGGTAGCTCATGCCCAGCACCTTGAAGTTGGACGGGCTGAAGTCCGGTCCGCACTCGGGACTGCACGGGAGGATTTTCTGGCCGCGGTCGTCCGGACACCGGAAGACGTCGGACGGCTTGATGTAGGGCCAGAGCGGACGCGACCGCGCGTTCGGGTAGCAGGTCGCGTTGATCGGCTCGCGCCCGCCAAGCGCCTGGAGCGTCCCGCGCGGGATCGGATCCATCGGCAGACCCGTGAGCGGATCCACCTGGACCACCGAGGCCGGCGGAAACCGCTGCCGATGGTCGTCGGCGTACATCTGGATCGCGAGACCGACCTGACGCAGGTTGTTGATGCACAAAATAATCTTCCCGCGTTGTTTGGCACCGGCCAGCGACGGCAGCATCATGCTCGCCAGGATCCCGATGATGGCGATGACCACCAGGAGTTCGATAAGGGTGAAGCCCGTGCGGACGGTGCCGATGGGGCGTGCGCGTCCGGGAGGCGGATCTTGGGTGCTCATCACGGGAAGAGCATGGAGCATTTGTTTACGTGCGTAAAGCGTATTCCATTTGCCGGGGTTGCGTTGACGGCCGCCCCCGCAATCCCAACCTTGGTGCGGTGACGTGCGGATTGGCGAGGTGGCCGGGGGTGTTCCTGATGCTGGCGGCGATGCTGGCGTGGGGAGGATGTGACCGTTGGGGGGCGGGGAATCGCAACGAGGCGCTGGAGGCGAACTATCTCGAGGGCGTGAACTACCAGCTGCAGAACAACACCAACCGAGCGATTCAGAGCTTTGAGCGCGCGCTGCACGTCAATCCGTCGAACTACCACGCACATCTGGCCATCGCCGGGCTGTTCTTCAAGACCGGGGACTTCACGAGCGCCGCGTACCATTACCGCCGGTGTGCGCGGCTTCGCGAGGAACGGGGCCAGCCTGCGGAAAGCGCCCTGCACCAGATGATCGAGTCCTGCGACTTCAACCTTGCGGTGGAATTCAGCGACCGGATCGGCCAGCGGCAGACCGACGCGACGATCGCGGACCTGCGGCGCCGGTTGGCGGAGAGGGACGATGCGATCGCCAAGCTGCGCGACGAGATCGGCCGTCTCAAGGACGCCGGCCAGCGGGCCGCGCCCCCCGCGCAGGCGACGGCCCCGCCTGCACTGGTCGCAGACCCGGCTCCGGCACCCTCGGTGCGGCAGCGCGCGGATCCGGAGCCGCCGCGAGGCCCGGTGGTTCGCGGACCGTCCGCCTCCGCCCCGTCGGCCCAAACGCCCGCCCCGTCGCGCGCGGTACGGAGTCTGCAGTCGCCCTCCCCGTCACCCTCCGTGCGGAGCCCGCAGACGCCTTCTCCGTCGTCCACCCCGTCGCCCGCTCCATCGTCCCGCCAGGCGGTCACGCCGCCGCGTCCTTCGGCGACCCGCCCGCCCGCCCGCCCCGCATCCCGCATGCGGGCCTACGTGGTGCGCAGCGGCGACACCCCTGCGGCCATCGCGCGCCGCGCCGGGATCAGCACCCAGGCATTCATGGCGGCCAATCCCGGGTTGAACCCGAACCGGATGCGCCCCGGCCAGGTCGTCAATGTGCCCAATCCGTGAACCCGGCCCCCGGCTGCGGGGTGATCCCGCCCTCGTGACATGATCCCGCGGATGCTGACCGTCGTGGTGGCCCTCTTCTGGGTGATCATGAACCTCCTGCTCTGGCGCTCGGAGTTCGGGCGCGGCCGTGAGGGGTTGTCCCAGGTGCCGCTGGACACCGTCATGGACCGGCTCCTGAGTGCGCCGGACGCCTCGGTGCTCCTGGTGCGGCATCGTGGGGAAACCCTGGGCGTGCTCCGCTGGGTGCCGAGCGTGCTGGAGGCCACCGACGCCCGGCCGCGGGGTGCGGCGGCGTTGGAGGGCATGGTGATCGCCGTCGGCTACAGCCTGGACCTGGACCTGAATCTCACCGGAAGCACCCCCTCGGACCGCTGGCGGGTGCTGTTGCATGCCGAACTCGACACGAATCGCACCTGGAAGGAGTTCTCCGTGCGACTCTTTCAGCGGCCGGCCACCTGGGAGATTTCGGCGAAGGCCGGTGACGATCGCATCCGGCTCCGGTTTGAGGAGGGCCGGAACTCCTGGGAGCAATGGTTTTCGCCCCGCGATGTCCGCCAGTTGGGCCCGCTGCTGGGACCGTATGCGGCGTTCGTTCCGGAGGTTGTCACGTCCGGACTGACCCGGATGCAGCCGGACCAGTGGCGTCAGGCGGTCCGGTGGGAGGCGCGGAACGACTGGCTTCAGGTGGGACGCAACCGGATGCGCGTGTTTCGCATCCGGGTGGTGGCGTTGGACCGCCATGAGATCGTGGTGGACCTCAGCCGGGCGGGTGAGGTGCTGCAGGTGCGGCTTCCGGATCAGTTGATGCTCGTCAACGAAGCGCTGCCATGGACCGGAGTCCGCCCGACTGGAGGGGCGCCGTGATCGAGTTCAAGGAACTGGTGAAGCACTTTGGGGACGTGCGCGCGGTGGACGGCGTCTCGTTGACCATTCCTCGCGGGGAATTCTTTTGCGTGCTCGGGCCGAATGCCGCCGGCAAGACGACCCTCATCAAGATGATCGTCGGCCTGATCCGACCGGATTCCGGGACGGTGCGGGTGGCTGGATTCGATGTGCAGTCGCAGCCCCTGGAGGCCCGGGCCCGGCTGAGCTACGTGCCCGACTTTCCGTTCCTGTACGACAAGCTCACGCCGTGGGAATTTCTCCGCTTCACCGGACGGCTCTTCCGCATGAGCGAGCCGGCGATCCGGGCGGCTTCGGAGGAATTGATCGTCCGGTTCCACTTGGGCGAATGGCTGGAGAAGCCCATCGAGGGCCTCAGCCACGGCACCCGCCAGCGGGTGGCCATCGCCAGCGCGCTGCTGCACGGTCCGGAGGTGTTCGTGATTGACGAGCCCATGGTGGGCCTCGACCCGCATCATGCGCGTGTGGTCAAGGATCTGCTGCGGGAACGGTCGCGGGCGGGCATGACGGTCTTCCTCAGCACCCACCAGATTCCGGTTGCCGAGGAACTCGCAGACCGCGTCGGCATCATCCACCGCGGCCGGTTGCTGGCGGTCGGGCCGCCGGCGGAAATCCGGATGCGCTCCGGAGCCGACGTGGCCCTCGAGGCGGCGTTCCTGGCGATCACCGAAGATGAACCGGAGAGCCTGCCGGCGGGTCCGCCCGCCTGACGCCTGACGCCTGACTCGCGACTCCTGCCGCCGCCCTCCTTGTGCCCATGACCGCCTCCGTGGACTCCCCCGGCGCCCTCCGGCTGATCGTCGGGGTGGCGTTGCGCTCGGCGTGGCGGCGTGTCCTGGCGCTCCGGGAGCAGTCGTGGCTGCTCCTGGGAATGGTCGGTGTGTTCCTCGCCGGCTATCTCGCACTGGCGTTCACCCTGTTCTATGCCGGCCTGCGGTTCCTCTCCCGCTTTCCCGGGCTTGGCGGGCTGCTGGTGGAGCGGTTGCTGTATCTGCTCTTCGCCTTCCTGTTCGCCCTGCTGCTGCTCTCCAACCTGGTCATCGGCTACACCAACCTCTTCCGAAACCGCGAGACGGCGTTCCTGCTCACCCTGCCGATCCCCTATCGCACGGTGCTCCAGTGGAAGCTGATCGAATCCACGCTGCTGGCCTCCTGGGCTTTCGTGTTCCTCATCGCCCCGCTGCTTGCCGCGTACGGGCTCGTCCAGCGGGTGGGCTGGATGTTCTACCCCGGCGTGCTGGTGATGATCGCGCTGTTCGTGATGCTGCCAGGCATCGCCGGATGCTGGCTGGCGGTTGCCGTGGCTCGGTTCCTCGACCGCCGGGGCTTCCAGGTGCTCCTGCTGGTGGGAATGACCGCCGTGGTGGGCCTGATGTTCTTCCGGCTGCGTCCGGAACCGATCACCGACGAGATGCTCGAGACCCGGGTGCTCGCGGTGATTGACCGGCTGCTCGACAACACGCGCTTTGCCCAGTTCCCGCTGCTCCCCAGCTACTGGTTGAGCGCCAGTGTCCAGAATTGGAGCGAGGGGACGGTGCGTACCGCGGTGTTCTTCGCCCTCGTGCTCCTGAGCCATGTGCTGTTCTTCGGCACCCTGGCGGCCCAATACCTCGGCCCCCCGTTCTACGAGGCGACCAGCACCGTACACAGCCGCGGCGGCCTGTTCTCCCGATGGCTGCCCCGGCCGCGCGCGGGGCCATCCCGACGGGCCCCCGCCTGGCCGCGTCCGGTGCTCGAGCGGTTGCTGGGCTGGCGCGGCGTGCTGCCGCCGGACGTGCAGGCGCTGGTGTCCAAGGACCTCCGGGTCTTCTGGCGGGACACCACCCAGTGGGGCCAGACCCTGGTTCTGTTCGGCCTGCTCGCGGTGTACATCATCAACCTGCGCCATTTCACCAGGCAGCTCGACTCCCCCTTCTGGATCTCCCTGGTGAGCTACCTCAACCTCGGTGCCTGCGCCCTCAACCTCGCCACCCTCACCACGCGATTTGTGTTTCCCCAGTTTTCGCTCGAGGGCAAGCGGGTCTGGGTCGTGGGACTCGCGCCGATCGGACTCGTCCGCGTCGTGCGCCTGAAGTTCTGGCTGGCCGGCGGCGCGACGCTGGTCGTCACCCTGGGGCTCACCCTGCTGTCCTGCTCGATGCTTGGCCTGGAGTGGCCCCAGTTGCTGTTCTTCGGGGTCACGGTCACGGTGATGACCTTCACCCTGAACGGCATCGCCGTGGGCCTGGGCGCTCTCTACCCCAACTTCCGCGAGACCAACCCGGGGAAGATCGTGAGCGGCTTCGGGGGCACGTTCTGCCTCGTGTTGAGCTTCCTCTACATCGTCGTTTCGGTGGTGTTGCTTGCGGTCGGAAGCCCGTGGGGATGGCGTCCGGATACCATGGAGGGCTTCGCCCCGGGCCGGGCGGCGGTGGCCTGGACGGCATTCCTGCTGTTGAGCGCCCTGGCGGGATGGTTGCCGCTCCGGCTCGGCCTCAGGCGGGTGGCGGCCACCGAATTGTGAGCGGATGCCGGGAACCCGGGGCGGGCGGGACCCCGGAGAACTCCCGGAAACACTGGCCAAGAGTCGGGTCTCATGCGTTCTTACCCCCATGAAGACGACGCGCCTCCTCCCGCCTTCCCTCGTCTCAATGGCCCTGCTGCTGCTCGCCACCCCTCCGGCAGATGCGCAGTCCGTCGGCCGCATCCGGCAGTCCCTCGACAAGGCCACCGGCGGCGCGACCCAGGCGCCGCCACGTCCCGCCCCCGCTCCGGCCGTCCCCTACCGCGTTGCAACCCCCGCGCCGGCGGCACCGGTTCCCCGGAGCGCCGCGGCCCAGGCGGCGGTGGACGAACGGGTGGTGGCGTTCCTGAAGCAACGGATCGAGGACGGCTCCGCCGATGCGGCCTTTGATCTGGCCAAGCGCATGGAGGAGGGGAACGGCGTCCCCGCAGATCCGGTGGAGGCCCGGCGGTTGTATTCCCTGGCCGCCGAGCGGGGCAACGAGGAGGCCGCGGCATGGCTTGCCGAGCATCCCGAACCGGAGTCGGACGGCGCCATCGCCGATCCTGCGGAGGCCACGGAGCAGGCTGAGGAGGATGCTCCGGACCCTGTGCCGAAGCCGGTGACGGTGCCGGCAGCGGCGGCGGTGCCGGCGGTCGCCAAACCCTGACCGGTCAGAGGTTCTGCGTCCGGTGCCCGAATCCCGCCCGCCCCGTTGACCGGCACGTCCTCCGCGTCCTTTCGCGGCCGATGATCCGAGGGTTCCGATCCGACCCCCAGGGAGTTTCGCGGTGGCGTGCGTCCATGGGCCGCACCTTCCGCGCCTACCGGTTCGTGGATTGGTCCACACAGGGGTTCCTGGTTGTGGTGGCGGCCGTGGTGGGATGGCTGCATCGGCAGGCGCCTCCCGGGGCAGGGTGGCTGGTCGCGGGTCACGGGGTGGTGATGCTGGCCATCCATGGGTTGGTGGCCCGGGAGGCCTCAGGGCGGGCCGGCCGTGGGCTTCGCTTCCTGCGGGAGATTTATCCAATCCTCCTGTACACCGCGTTCTTCCGGGAGACGGAACTGGTCAATCGCCTGCTGGGCTGGCCACGGCTCGACCCGGTGTTGCTCCGATGGGAGGACCGCGTGTTCGGGGGGCAGCCGAGCGTGCGCCTCATGGACGCATTTCCCTCCGTTTGGGTGAGCGAACTGATGTATGCCTCGTACGCGAGCTACTACCTCATGATCGCCGGGCTGGCGCTCCTGTTCCTCGTCCGGAACCCGCCGGTTTTTCGTCAGTTCATCGCCGTGGTCTCGTTCGTCTTCTACGCCTGCTACCTCCTGTACATGGTGGTGCCGGTGATCGGTCCCCGGTTGCTTTTCCGGCCGACCCCGGAACGTGACTGGTACGCCTGGCGCCATCCGGACCTGCCGCTGCCCGCGTATCCCGAGACGGTCATCCATGGGCCCTTCTTCCAGCTGATGGCCTTCATTTACCGGAATTTTGAGGCCCTCAGTGCCGCCTTCCCCAGCAGCCATGTCGCCATCGCCGTGACCACGCTCTGGTTCACCTGGCGTCATCTGCGGCCCTGGCGCTGGGTCCACGGGACGCTGGTGATCCTGCTCTGCGTCTCGACGGTGTATTGCCGCTACCATTATGCGCTGGATGTTCCGGCAGGGCTTCTCGCCGCCGCGGTGCTGATCCCCGTGGGGAGCGGTTTGTTCCATCGGTGGGATCGTCCTGCAGCACGGGATCAGCCCGATTTGCCACAGCCGGAATCAGCAATAAAATCAATCGCCGCCGGATCTGGTTTCGAATGAACTTGGGTCCGGTCCTGGTCATGGCAGCCGCTCCGAGGGTTGCCGGGCCGCTTCCGGGGCCCACCGGACTGCCGACGGCGCCCTCCTTGAAGCTTATCCATGGAAATCACACTGCAACCGGTCACGGCGGCTGGCGGGGACCGTCACGAGGCGGGGGTGGGCCGTCTTGCGGGAGCGGTGACGCAGTTGGCGCTCGCGTGTGGCATCGAGGTGGATCCCGGGGAAATCCGTTCCGTCGCCCGACAGGTGTTGCCGCGTCCCGGGGAAGTCCCCTGCGATGACGAGGATGAGCCGTTTCTCTGCCTGTTGCGGGTGGTGGAGGCGTGCGGGATGCGGGGAACACCGGTGCGGATGCCGCTCCGGGAGGTGGTGCACCATGCCCGGGACGACCGTCCCATGGCCATCGTCCAGATCCGCGATGGGGTTCCGAGGTACCTGACCCTCCAGCGCCGCGGCTGGTCCAAGGTGCGGGTGGGCGGCCTGGAGGACGATCCGGTGGTTGCGCGCGTGCGCGTGCTGGCGCGGGAACTTGGCGGAGGGACGGACACGCTGTTCACCTGCCTGGCCGTCGAGCGCGACCTGCCGGCCCAGCCGCTGTCGGCATCCCCGTCTCCGTCCTCCGGCGGCCCCCCGGGCGGTGCCGCCGGCGCGGGCGGGGGCGGCCATGGGCACGGATCCGGCGGCCACGGTCCCGCCGGCCACCCGTCCCCGTTTCCCCGCATCCTCGCCCTGTCGCGGCTCGAGTGGCGCGATCTTTGGAGTCTGGTGGGCTATGCGGTGGTGACCGGGATGCTGTATCTCACCGTGCCGCTGGCGGCGGATGCCCTGGTGAGCAACATCAGTTTCGGCGGACAGCAGCGGGTGTACGTCCAGGCGCTGGTGGTCCTGACCATCGTTCTCGCCGTGTTTCTCGCGTTGCACGCCTTCGTGCGGGCCCTCGCGTTCACCCTGATTGAGCGCCTCCAGCGCCGGATCTTCGTCCGCTTCACCGCTGATTTCGCCATGCGGCTGCCCCGGGTCCGGCAGTCCGAATTTGACCGGCATCACGGTCCGGAACTGACGAACCGCTTCTTTGACATCATGACCCTGCAGAAGGCCGCCGCCCAACTGCTGCTCGATGGACTGGACGTGGCGCTGACCTTCCTCGTCGGATCCATCCTGCTGGCGTTCTACTCCTGGTCGCTGTTCTGGTTTGACGCGGGGCTGCTGGTCCTGGTCATCGCCGTGATCTGGGGGCTGGGCCGCCGGGGCGTGTGGACGAGCATCGAGGAGTCCCGCATCAAGTATGCGACCGCGGGCTGGCTGCAGCAGGTCGCCATGTTCTCGACCGTGTTCAAGGCCCCGGGGGGGACCCAGCTGGCCTGCGACCGCACCGATGAGCTGGCCCGATTGTACCTTCAGGCACGGCAGGCCCATTTTCGGGTGCTGTTCCGTCAGGTGATCGGTCTGCTCGGACTGGAGGTCACCGCGGCCGTGGTGTTGCTGGGCTGGGGTGGGTTGCTGGTGCTCAACGGGCAGCTGTCCCTGGGTCAGCTGGTCGCCAGCCAGTTGATCCTCACGGCGACCCTCCGGGCCGTTTCCAAGTTCTGGAAGCAGTTGGAGACGGCCTATGACTGCCTGACCGCCGTGGACAAGGTCGGGCACCTGGTGGACCTGAAGGTGGAATCCAATGCCGGAACCTCGGCCCCTCCACGCTCTCCACGGGGCGCCGAGCTGGTGGTCCGCGACCTGCATTTCGAGTACCTCCCGCACCGCCCGGTGCTGCGGGGAGTCCATCTGCACCTCACCCCGGGCGCCCGGGTCGCCATCGTGGCCCCGTCGTCCAGTGGCAGCACCACGCTCATTGACCTGATCTATGGCCTCCGGGAACCCGCCTCGGGGCATCTGGACCTCGATGGACTCGATCTGCGGCACTGGAACCGCAGGGAGTTGCGGCGCCAGGTGGCCCGGGTGCATGGGGACGACGAGATCTTCGATGGCACGCTCTACGAGAACATCCGGCTTGGGAACGATGAGGTCGGTCTGGCGGAGGTTCGCGAGGCGCTGGAGGCCGTGGATCTGCTCCGGAAGGTTCAGCGCCTGCCCCAGGGAATTCACGAGCCGATTTCCCTCCTGGGCCACTCGATGTCCGGTACCGAGCGACGCCAGGTGCTGCTGGCCCGCGCCATCGTGGCGCGCCCCAGGTTGCTGATGCTCGACACCACCCTCGACGGGTTCGAACTGGAGGAAATTGACTTGATCCTGGACTACCTGTGCGACCCGCGGCGTCCGTGGACCCTGCTGGTCGTGACCCGCGATCCGGATGTCATCCGCCGGTTCGACAACCGCATCACCTTGGAGCCGCCTGCGGGAAATGAGGGGAAAACTCCGCGTGGATCCCATGACCACTAAACTCCAACCCGAAGCCGTCGCGGTCCGGGCGCCGGAAGCGGTCCGGGACCGCATCCACTCGGCGCTTCCGTTGCACGAGTCGGTCGAGCGCGTGCCGGCAATGCTGCTGGTGGACCCGACGCGCAATCTGGACTGGATCCACCGGACCCTTCCGCTGGCCATTGTGACGGCGCTTGTGCTGGTGGCGTTCATGCCGTGGCAGCAGTCGGTCACGGGGACCGGGAAAGTGATCGCCTACGATCCGCTGGAGCGACGCATCAATGTCGAGGCGCGGGTGCCGGGGGTGGTGCGCAAGTCGCACATCGTGGAAGGCCAGCGGGTGAAGGCCGGGGACGTCCTGATCGAGCTGGAGGACAACGATCCCAACCTGGTGGCCAACCTGGAGCGGCAGCTGGCGGACGCCGAGCGCCGGCGGCGTTCCCTGGCCAGCCGCACGAACGAATTGTCCGCGCAGATCCTTCAACAGGAGGCTTCGCTTCAAGCCGCGGTGGCGGCAGCCAACGAGCGGATCAACGCGGCTGCCATCGCCGCCGAGACGGCCGAGCTGAGGTTCCAGCGGATCCGGGAGCTGTTTCGCGACAAGCGGGGCCTGGCATCGGAGCAGGACTACGAGCTGGCCGTGCTGTCTCAAAAGAGCACCGCGGCCGACCTGGCGGCAGCACGGGCCAACCTGACGCTGCAGGAGGCCTCCATCGGCGGCACGATCGCCAACACCAAATCGCTCCGCGACAGCGCCGAGGCGGAGCTGGCGGCCGCCGACCTGCAGGTTGGACAGTTGCAGATCCAGCTCGCCCAGGCGCGGCGACAGGTGGTCGAGGCGCCGCGCGACGGCATCGTGCTCGCGCTTCAGGCCACTCCGGGCACCTACCTGCGTCCCGGGTCGCCCATTTGTGTCATCATCCCCGAAACGGAAAGCCGGATGATCGAAATCTGGCTGGATGGAAATGACATGCCCCTGGCCCACGCCCGGGACGTGCTTCCCGACGGTACGGTGATGCCCGGAAGCGACGTCCGCGTGCAGTTTGAGGGCTGGCCGGCCGTGGCGGTGCTTGGGCCGTTCCGGGCCCCGCGCGGCACCTTCGGCGGTGAAGTGGTCTTTGTGGACCCGACGGACGACGGCAAGGGCAAGTTCCGCGTCGTGGTCGCCCCGAATCCCGACAAGGTGGTGGTGGACGGCGTCGAGCAACTGGAGTCGTGGCCGGACGGCCGTGTGCTTCGACAGGGGGTCCGGGCGCAGGGGTGGGTGCTCGCGGCCCGCGTGCCGTTCTGGTATGAAGTCTGGCGGCGTCTGAACGGCTTTCCCGCCAGTCCGGCGCAGGAGAGTCCGAACGCGGGCACCCTGCGACTGCGGTGAGATCGTTCCCCGTCATGGTTGCCGCCGCCGATTCCAAATTCCCGTGCGTCCCTTGCGTCCCGTCCGTCCCGCAGCGACGGGCGGGTGCGGCCCGCGGGCCCCGGGGTGTGCTGGCGCTGCTGGGGTTGCTGGTGGGCTTGCTTCAGGCCGGGGTGGCGCCGGTGGAGCCCCTGCAGGCGGTGGGTCCCTGTCCGTTGCACCTCGAGCATGTGCTGGCCTCGGTCACGAACCAGTATCCGCCGCTGCTCGGGGCGCTCATTGAGCGGGACATTGCGGCCGGGCGGCTGAAGAGCGCCAGCGGGCCCTTTGACTTCAACGCGTTCGCGAAGCTCTTCGGGACGCCAATCGGCTACTATGAAACAGGGACGGGCGACGTGGGGTTCGAGCAGTTCACCGGCATCTGGGGCAGCACGATCTTCGGGGGCTATCGCTACACCTGGGGCGACCGGCTGCCCGATTACTACTACACCCGCACCGAGGGCGCGGGCGAAATGCGCCTGGGCCTGGAGGTGCCGCTGTTGCGCGACGGATCCATTGACCGGCGGCGCGCGGCCGTACTGAAGGCCCGCCTGGACCAGAAACTGGCCGACCCGCTGATCGCCCGCCAGCAGCTCGATTTCGTCCGGGCGGGTTCCGTCGCCTACTTCAACTGGGTGGCCAACGGCCAGCGCTACCTGATCGCCTCGAACCTGCTTTCCGTCGCCCGCGCCCGCGCCTTCGCCCTTACCAACCAGTTCGACGCCGGCCTCATCCCCCGCATCGTGCTGACCGACAACGAGCGCCTGATCGTCGCCCGCGAGCTGACCCTGCTGCAGTCCCGGCGCCGGTTTGAGGCGGCGGCCCTGACCCTGTCCCTGTTTTACCGGGATCCCAACGACAGCCCGATCGTGGCACCGCTCGACTGCCTGCCCCCCGGGTTTCCCGAGATGCCGGAATTGTCGGCCACCCAGGTGGGGCCGGCCGTCGCCGCCGCCTTCCAGGTCCGCCCCGAACTGCGACGCTTCCAGCTCAACCGTGAAAAACTGGAGGTGGACCGCCGCCTGGCCCGCAATCAGCTCCAGCCCAACCTCAACGCCGGAGTGAGCGTGATCCAGAACTTTGGGGAGGAGCTCTACAAGGACCTCAGCGTGCCCCAGTTGCGCGCCGGGCTTGAATTCCGGGTGCCGCTCCAACGCAGTGAGGCGCGCGGAAGGATCGTCGAGGTGGACGGATTGCTGGAGCAGTTGTCCAACGAGGAGCGGTTCGCCCGGGACCGGATCCAGACCGAGATCCAGGACGCCTTCTCCGCGTATCTGGCCGCCCATGACCAGACCCGCCAGACCCGGCTGAATGTGGACCTTGCGCAGGAATTGCTGGCGGCCGAGGAGGACCGTTTCCGCCTGGGAGCGACCGATCTTCTGGCCCTCCAGTTGCGTGAGCAGGCGGCCATGGACGCCAGGAATCTGGATGTGGATGCCTCCGCCGAGGTGTTTCGGGCCCTGGCGGACTACCGGGCGGCGACGGCGCAGGATCTCACGGCTCCCTGACCCGGAGGTGCTTCTTCGGGAAGCGAACGTCCGCCGGGCCACGTTCCACCCTGTCAGCGCGGACGCTGGGTGCCGTTGGTCCAGTTCTTGTGCCAGGTCAGGTCCCAGAGGCGCTCATTGAGCGAAGGGGCTGCGTGGCCGTCGGCAAACACCAGATTGATGGATCCGGGCAGGCGCGCGCCGCGGGGCAGGGTGCGCGGCACGCCCGACGGCCCGGAACCGTGCCGGGCGAGCACGAGGCGCGACATCCCGGCATTCAGGCCGGAGTCCCCTTCCAGCAGGTTGGGGGCGGGACGGTCCTGCTCCTGCGGCCAGGCATCCACCCACATCGCGTCGCAGAAGACGGGAGTCGTGGAGGGCGACACGATGTCGGCCTCCGCTCGGAAGGCGTTCCGCACCCTCGGAAAGAGCCCCGCGCCGTCCGGCCAGTCCCCCGAATACATCCACCCGTTGAGCGCGTAGCTGCCCGTCCACCGGGGCTCGCGCGTCCCCGGGCGGAGCTCGCTGCCCCAGACCCACGCGGTGGTCGCGGAACCGGTCGGCCGTCTGGGATTGAACGGGGCGGTCGGGCAGATGCGGACGGCATCCACAGAGGAATACAATCCGACGAGCGCCCGCATCCAGAGGTCGCCGCTGAGCGTGTACGGCAGGACCCTTCCGGAGTCGTTGACGTACATGAAATTCGCGAGCCCGATCTGCTTCAGGTTGCTCACGCACTTCATCGCGGCGGCCTTGGTTTTTGCCCGGGCGAGAGCCGGCAGCAGCATGCCGGCGAGGATCGCGATGATCGCAATGACCACCAGGAGTTCGATGAGTGTGAAGCCGCGACGCGCGGGGCGGGGGACCGTGGGGGAGCGCATGCCTCCCTTGGGTTAGTTCCCCGGTCGGGAGACGACAAGGCCGGAGTGGGTGCCTCTCAGAGTTTCGGTGGGGTGAGGCTCCCGCCGAACCGTACGTGTCGCCGCGAGCCGGGCCTTTGGCGACCCCACACGCGGACGGCTCCGCGGAGCGTCCCCACCGGGTTGGGGAACTGATGTGCGGTCTGATGGGGTGCCGAGCCACCAATGACCTGTCCCCCTACGTTGAGGTTCCGGGGGGCGATCGGTGACCCGTGGGGACCGCATATGCGGACGGCTCGCGAGGACTCCCCACCGGGTTGGGAACTGATGTGCGGTCTGATGGGCTGCCGAGCCACCAATGAGCTGTCCCCCTACGTTCATGATGGGGTGAGGCCGTTACCCGGTGGGGTGAGGCTCCCGCCGAACCGTACGGGTGACCTGGTGCCTGACCCGTGGGGACTTCATACGCGGACGGCTCGCGAGGACTCCCGTATTGCCCCGCCAAGTCTGGGTCGTGGCTGTCTTGAAACGGGAGTTGCTGGACCGGGAGACTTTTCCGCCTCATCCAAGGAATTGCGGGACCATTGACCTCTCCCTCTGTTTGCGAGCCACCAATGACCTGTCCCCCTACGTTCAGGTTCCGGGGGGGCGATGGGTGAGCTGGCGGGGTGAGGCTCCCGCCGAACCGTACGTGTCGCCGCGAGCCGGACCTTTGGCGACCCCACACGCGGACGGCTCTGCGGAGCGTCCCCCCCGGGTTGGGGAACTGATGTGCGGTCTGATGGGCTGCGGGTCTAGCCTGATGGGGTGAGGCCGTTACCCGGTGGGGTGAGGCTCCCGCCGAACCGTACGGGTGACCTGGTGCCTGACCCGTGGGGACTGCATACGCGGACGGCTCGCGAGGACTCCCGTGTTGCCCCGCCAAGTCTGGGTCGTGGCTGTCTTGAAACGGGAGTTGCTGGACCGGGAGACTTTTCCGCCTCATCCAAGGAATTGAGATGCGCCCGGGCGGCAGGCGTCGTCCCGCCGGAACATCCGGTCGTGCCCGCGGACGGTTCCCGTGGCTTGATCGTCGCAGTGACGCTTTACGATCAGCTGGTGCGGTTGTCCTCGACCGGGGCGGATGCCCTCCTCGGGGCCTTCCTGGAACACGTCGCCGCGCGTGACCTCGAGCTGTATCCGGCCCAGGAGGAGGCGATCCTGGAGTTGTTCGAGGATCGCAATGTCATCCTCAACACCCCGACCGGTTCCGGGAAATCCCTGGTGGCCGCGGCGCTGCACTTCCAGTCGCTCGCGAGGGGGCGCCGGTCGGTCTATACCTGCCCCATCAAGGCATTGGTGAACGAGAAGTGGATGGCCCTCTGCCGCGAGTTTGGGGCGGACAACGTGGGGTTGTCCACGGGCGACGCCACGGTGAATCCCGGGGCGCCGGTGCTGTGCTGCACCGCCGAGATCCTGGCAAACATCGCCCTGCGGGACGGTCCGGAGGCGCGGGTCCAGGATGTGGTGATGGACGAATTTCACTACTACTCCGACCGGGAGCGCGGGGTCGCCTGGCAGGTGCCGCTGCTCACGTTGCCCCAGGCCCGGTTTCTCCTGATGTCGGCCACCCTGGGGGACACCGCATCCTTCGCCGGTGCGTTGACGCGGTTGAACGGGCATCCCACGGCGACCGTGGCGTCGGCGGTCCGGCCGGTGCCCCTGGAATTCTCGTACGCGGAGACGCCCCTGGCCCAGACACTGGAGGGCCTGGTCGCCGCGGGGCGTGCCCCGGTGTACGTGGTGCACTTCACCCAGGCCGAGGCGGCCGAGAACGTGCAGAACTTCACCAGCCTCAACGTGGCGGGCCGTGAGGAGAAGGCCGCCGTGACCGCCGCCATCGAGGGGTTCCGGTTCAACAGCCCTCATGGTCCCGACCTGCGCAAATGGCTGCGCCACGGACTCGGCCTGCACCATGCCGGTCTCCTGCCCAAGTACCGGGTGCTGGTCGAGCAGCTGGCCCAGAAGGGACTGCTCAAGGTCATCTGCGGCACCGACACCCTCGGCGTCGGCATCAACGTGCCGATCCGCACCGTGCTCTTCACGCGGCTCAGCAAGTACGACGGGGAGAAGGTGGCGATTCTCACCGCACGAGATTTCCACCAGATTGCCGGGCGCGCCGGACGGAAGGGTTTCGACGCCGTGGGCTGGGTGGTCGCCCAGGCGCCCGAACACGTGATCGAGAACCTGAGGCTGGAGGAGAAGGCGCGATCCTCCGGACGCAAGATCAGCCGGCGGGCGCCACCGGAAGGCTTTGTGGCCTGGGACCGCAAGACGTTCGAGCGCCTCCAGGCCGCGCCGCCCGAGCGGCTCTCGTCCCGCTTCCAGGTGACCCACGCCATGCTGCTCCAGGTGCTGGGGCGTCCGGGCAACGGCTGCCGGGCGATGCGGGACCTCCTGCGGGACTGTCACGAATCGGACCGGCAGAAGAAGGTCCACCGCCGACGGGCCTGGCAGTTGTTCCGATCGCTGGTGGACCGGCAGATCATCGAGTTCGTGCCCGCAGGCGATGCGTCACCGGGTCGCGCCCGTCGTGCCGCGCTTCGCGTGAACGTCGCCCTGCCCGAGGACTTCTCGCTTAACCATGAACTGTCCCTCTACCTGCTCGACTCCCTGCCGCTCCTCAATCGCGAGGCCCCCGGGTACGCCCTCGACGTGCTGACGCTGGTGGAGGCGATCCTCGAGGACCCCGAGGTGATCCTGCGCGCCCAGTTGTACCGGCTCCGGGGACAAAAGATGGCCGAGTGGAAGGCGCAGGGGATGGACTACGATCAGCGCCTTGAGGAACTCGAAAAGCTCGAACATCCGAAACCCCTGCGCGAATTCGTTTACGACACGTTCAATGCCTGGGCCGGGAGACATCCATGGGTGGGGCAGGAGAACATCCGGCCCAAGTCCATCGTCCGGGAAATGTTTGAGGAGTACCGGTCCTTCGCCGATTACATCCGGCGCTATGATCTGCAGCGGGCCGAAGGGGTCCTGCTGCGCCACGTCCACGGCGTGTACAAGGTGCTGGCGCAGACCGTGCCGGACGCGGCCAAGGACGACACCGTGCGGGAAATGGAGGCGTACCTTGCCACCATGCTGCGGCAGGTGGACTCCAGCCTCCTGGACGAGTGGGAAAAGATGCGGAATCCAGACCACGTGCCGGCCGCAGCCCCGGAAGTCCGGCCGCCGGGCGCCGAGGCGGCGGCGCAGGATGTCACCCGGGACGCTGAGGCATTCACCGCTGCGGTGCGCGTCCGGCTGTTCGCCTTCCTGAGGGCCGTCGCCGACGGGGAACCGGGTGCGGCGATTGCAGCCCTGGAGCCGCTGCCCGGCGACAAGGCGGCGTTCGGGCCGGTGCCTCCGTCCGAAGCCGGGCCGGCCCCCGATCCGGCGATGACGCTGTCCGCCGCGTGCGCCGCCTACCTGCAGGGGCACGAGCGGATGCTGCTCGATCCCGAGGCGCGCAACCGGCGGCACACCCATGTCATGCCGGTGCGGGACCGGCGTCTCTGGCAGGTGGACCAGGTGCTGGTGGACCCGCAGGGGCTGAATGACTGGGTGGCGCGGTTCGAGGTGGACCTCGACGCCTCACGGGACCGCGGGGAGCCGGTGGTGCGCTGGTGTTCGCTGGGGCCGGTCGGGGCATTCTCCGCGGAAGCCTGACTCCGGGGAGCGACGTCCGGATTGCACGGCGACGGCGATGCCGGGCGGGTTACTCCACAATTTTGGGCACGATGAAGAGGCCGCCGGAAGCGGCCGGTGCGTTGCGCAGGGCGTCCTCCCGGGACAGGGGATCGCAGGGCACGTCGGGGCGGGTCACGTTTTCGAGGGGAAACGCGTGCGCGGTCGGCTCGATGCCGTTCACATCCACCTCCCGGAGCTTGGCCACATAGTCGAGGATGTGGCCCAGTTGCGCCCCCAGGTGGCGCTCCTCCTCCGGGGTCAGTTCGATGCGCGCGAGGCGCGCCACGTAGTGGATGTTAAAATCGGACACCGGATCCCCTTCGGTTAAAGCTCGCCAAACTTGCCTTCGACCAGATCCACCAGCTCGCGCAGGGCCTCCTCGCACCCCGGACCGCTGCAGATGATGCGCAGGACGGAGCCGGGCCCCGCCGCCAGCATGAGCAATCCCATGATGCTTTTGCCGTTGATCGTCTCGTCATCCTTTTCAATCCACACATCGCAAACGTGCCGGCTGGCCAGCTTGACGAATTGCGCGGACGGACGCGCGTGAATGCCCAGCTGGTTGGACACGGTTACTTCCCGGGAGACGGACGGAGATTTGTGGACGATGGAGGGGCTCACTCGCGCCGCCAAGGCTGGGGTGGGAATGTCCAATTGCCAATCCTGGAACGATGGCGGTGAATGAAAAATTGGTGTGATGCCCGAGGGCCGGCCGGGCAGGCTGACCCCATGATTTCCCGCCGACACTTTCTTGCCGGCGCAGCGGGGGTGGGCGGGATCCTCGCCGCTGCCGAACCCGGCGCGCCGCGAATTCGCCTCGCGTTTCTTGGAGCCGGACATTCCCACTTCCAGGGCAAGCTCGAGGCGGCCTTGGAGTCCGGTGCGTTTGAAGTGATCGGGGTTCATGAAGGGGAGGCCGCTGTGCGGGCGCGGCATCGTCCGGCGGTGCCCTGGATCCCGTTTGAGGAACTCGTGGCCCGGGCGGAGGTGGTGGTCGTGGAGTCTGAAGTGGCCCGGCATGCCGAGGACGCCCGGCGTGCCCTGGAGGCCGGGAAGCATGTGCACGTGGAGAAACCCCCGGCGGACACCCTGGCGGCCCTCGACACGCTGGTGGCGCTCGCGGCCGAGCGCCGGAGGGTGTTCCAGGTGGGCTACATGTGGCGGCATCATCCCGGGTTGGCCGCGATGGAGGAGGCGGTACGGGACGGGCGCCTGGGCGAGGTCTTCCTGGTCCGGGCCACCATGAACACGCTGGCCGGCGCGGAGTCCCGACGCGAGTGGGCGGCCTTCGCGGGCGGGGCGATGTTCGAACAGGGATGTCATCTCGTGGATTTTGTGGTGCGCCTGCTGGGGCGTCCGGATCGCGTGACGCCGTTCCTGCAGCGCCTTGGAATGCCGGGGGACGACCTCGCCGACAATACGCTGGCCGTGCTGGAGTACCCGCGGGCGCTGGCGCTCATCACGAGTGCGCCGCGTCAGCCGGGGGCGGGAGCCCACCGGTGCGTCGAGGTGACGGGCACCCGCGGCCTCGCGCGATTACAACCGGTCGAGCCCCCCGTTCTTGGGTTCGATCTGGCCCCCGGGGACCGGATCCCTCCGGTCGGGATGGTGGGCGTGGACCTGCCCCCGTACCGCCGCTATGTGGGCGAACTGCAGGCCCTGGCCGCGGCCGTTCGCGGCGAAGCGCCGCTGCCGGTGACCGCCGGGGTCGAGCGCATCGTCCAGGAAACCGTGCTGCGCGCCTCCGGCATGGCGTGAATGCCGGCCCGGCCCCCGGCAGAACCTCCATTTGCCGCGGACCGCCCCGACGGGCTAGGCTCCCGGGGTTGCGAACTCCGAATCTGAATCACCATGAATGACTCCAAAGTGTCCACGATCACCGCCGACAAGGTGGTGGATGATCTTCGAATCCTTGCCCGCGATGCCGAGGCGCTGCTGGCGGCCACCGCCGGCCAGGCCGATACCCGCATTGAGGAACTGAGGACCCGGCTCAACGCCGCCCTGCGGTCCGCACGCGGCACCTGCGAGGAACTGCAGGGCCGGACCCTCGATCAGGTGCGTCGCGGATTGCGGGAGACTGACGAGGCGGTGCGGTCGCATCCCTGGGAATCGGTGGGGGTCGCCTTCGGATTTGGGTTGGTGCTCGGGGTGCTGTTGAGCCGTCGTTGAGCCGGCCGCTCCATGAGCGACACCGCACCATCGCCGGGACTGCTGGCCTCCTTGCGCCGCGCCGCCGGCACGCTGGGCGCGCTGGCGGCCAACCGCCTCGAACTGTTCCTCCTGGAACTCCAGGAGGAGCGCGACCGCGTGCTCGAGGTGGTCGTGCTGTGTCTCCTGGCGGTGCTGGGCGCCGGGTTTGCGCTCGCGTTGCTCACCGGGACGGTGCTGTACCTGTTCTGGGACACCCATCCGCTGGCCGCCCTGCTCGGGCTGACCCTGTTCTACGGCGGTGGCGCCGCGGCGGCGGTCTGGCGGGTGTGGCAACGGCTGCAGGAATCCCGTCCGTTCGCCTCCAGTCTCGCCGAATTCAAGAAGGACCAGGCATGTTTTCAGGCCGCTCCCGCGACACCCTCCGCCTCCGCAAGCAGCTCCTCCTCCTCGAAGGCGAACTGAACCGGGCGGCGCTGCGCGACGACCTGCGGCGGTTGCGCGAGGTCGCGACCTGGGCGTCCCCGGTTTCCGCGTGGTTCCGGTCGGGCAGTGCGCCGGGCGGTGGTTCGTGGGTGGCCCGGGTGGCGCCCGTGGCCGGGCTGCTGGCCTCCGCGGCGCTGCGCCCGGGTCCGGTGTGGGTGCGCCGCGGCCTGAGGCTGGTCCAGTTGGCCGTGGCCGCCTACCCGCTGTGGAAGGCGCTGACCTCCCGCCCGGCGGCGGACACCGCCGCGTCCCCGGCCGGGCGTCCTCAAAGGCGGTAGGTCGCCTGCGGGCCGAGGGCGATCCCCAGTCCCCACCAGGCCAGCAGCAGCACGGTCCACAGCACCAGGAAGCACGCGCAATACGGCAGCATGCTCGCGATCAGGGTTCCCATGCCCGCGGTCCGCGAGTACCGCTGGCAGTACGCGACGATCAACGGGAAGTACGGGAACAGCGGGGTGATCACGTTGGTGCTCGAATCCCCGATCCGGAATGCCGCCTGGGTGAGCTCCGGGGACAGCTTCAATTGCATGAGCATCGGCACCAGCACCGGGGCCAGGAGGGCCCATTTCGCCGAGGCGGACCCGATCAGCAGGTTCACCGCCGCCGCCAGCAGGATGATGCCCACCACCGTCACCCCGCCCGGCAGCGACCAGCGCTGGAGCAGGTCGGCGCCGCGGATCGCCAGCAGGGCACCGAGGTTGGATTCGCGGAAGGCATACGTGAACTGCGCGGCGCAGAACGCCATCACCAGGTAGTAACCCATGGTGTTCATGGACCGGGCCATGCCCTGCACCACGTCGCGGTGGCTGCGGACCGTCCCCGCCCCGTAGCCGTAGGCCACTGCGGGAATGAAGAATCCGAGGGCGATCAACGGGACGATGGAGTCCATGAGCGGGGCGCCGTGGCTGGTGAGTCCGCCGTCGGGCGCACGAAACGGGGACGCCGCCGGAAGACACGCCAGTGTCACCAGTCCCGCCACCGCCACCGCGCTGCCGCCACCCCAAAGCAACCCCTTGCGCTCCGGGTCGGTGAGTTTCCCGAGTCCTTCGGTGACCGCGGGTTCCGTGGTGTCCACGGGCAGACCGGCGCGCAGCCGGGGCTCGATCAGCCGGTCGGTAAGCCACCAGCCGACGCCCAGGATGAGCAGGCTCGATCCGCTCATGAAATACCAGTTGCAGAGCGGGTTCACCTGACGCCCGGGATCGAGGATCCGGGCTGCGGACTGGGTGAAACCCTGCAGCAGCGGATCGAGCGTGGACGGCAGAAACGAGGCGCTGAACCCGGCGGCCACACCGGCAAAGGCGCAGGCGATGCCGGCCACCGGATGCCTCCCGACCGCCGCAAACAGCAGGCCACCCAGCGGCACCACCAGCACGTAACCGGTGTCTCCGGCCGAATGGCTCAACAGCGCCACCAGCAGGAGCATCGGGGACAGCAGGGCCCGTGGGGTGATCCGCAGCAGGGACTTGATGGCCGCGTGCACGAATCCGGTCTGCTCGGCGACCCCCACGCCGAGCATTGCCACCAGCACCACTCCCAGGGGCGGGAATTCGGTGAAGGTGCGCACCATGCGCGACAGAAAGGTCGTGAGGGCCGCGGGGGCCAGCAGGTTGCGGATGGTGATCGGCGAGGAGGCCACGACCTGGCCGGCGGCATCGCGGACAAACGTCCGGGGATCGGGATCGGTGAACGCCACCTGCGACAGGACCGTAGAGGCGATCCAGGCGGCCGCCAGCGCCCAGACGAAGATCAGCACCGGGTCGGGCAGGCGGTTGCCGGCACGTTCCAGACGGTTGAGGACGCGGGCCAGCCGCGACGGGGTGCGGACGGCAGGGGAGGCGTCCGCCGGGTTCATGGCGGGTTGCCGGAGGTGCCGGGCGCCGCGTCGGGCCGGGACAGCGTGTCGGTGTCCCCCGGCAGCGGCGTGGGCAGCAGGATCAGGAAGATGGCGCCGCGTCCGGGTTCGCTGCGGACCGTGATGCGGCCGCCGTGGTCCTGCACGATGCGTTCGCAGATTGCGAGTCCGAGTCCGGTGCCATGGTCCTTGCCGTGGGTGAAGAACGGCTCGAAGACGTGCGGGAGGTGCCGGGGGTCAATGCCGGGTCCGTTGTCGGTGAATTCGGTGACGACATGGGTGGGGGTCACCTCGAAGCGGAGCGTGAGCAGCGGCTCCGCCCCGCCGGCCATCGCCTCGAAGGCATTCTGCGCCAGGTTGTGAAACACGCGGGAGAACCGGGCGCCATCGAGCCGCACGCGCACGGGCGGCAGCCCTCCGACCACGCGGATGCGGATCCCGCGCTGCGCCGCCTGCGCCTCGAGCTCGAGCAGGGTGTCCCGAAGGAAGTCCGCATAGGAGATCTTGGGCATCACCGTCGGTCCCTGTGAGCCGCGGGTGTAGTCCACAAGTTCCTGCATCATCCGGTTGAGGATGCCGATCTGCTTGAGGATGCGGTCCTGGGCCTGGCGGCGTGCGACCGGGGAGGCGCTTTCGGCGGCGGCCATCTCGGCGGCGATGCCGATCACGTTGAGCGGGTTCCGGAAGTCGTGGACGATGCTGCGGACGAGACGTTCGACGAGCGACAGCCGTTCGCTGCGGAGGGATTCCTGGAGGAAGCGATGGTTGAAGTCCCGGAGGCGCAGGCTCGCGTCGCGGACCAGCATGGCGCCGGCCAGCGGTGTGCGCTCGACGATCCGTTGCACCAGGTCCAGGGAGACGAAGACCGCCTCCATCGGTTCGTCCACCTGCGCCGTGGCCGAGCGGGGTTCGCCGTCAAACACCGCCATTTCCCCGAAATAATCGCCGGTCTCCATGCGCGACAACTGGCAGGCGTGGCCGGTGGGCAGCCGGGTGACGATGGACACCGATCCTTCGAGAATGATGTACAGGCCATCCCCCGGATCCCCCTCATGGAACACCTCGGTGCCCGCCTCGAAGCGGCGTCGGGCGCCCTGGGACCGGATGAGCGCGACATCCTCCGGCGACAGGCTGCGACAGAACCGGGTTTCGGGGAGCTCGATGCGCATCGGGACCGTTGGGGGGTGGAGAGAGAGGGGTGCGAAACGGGGTGGGCAGGCGATGTTACGGCCGACCGCGGCGGGATGTCATCGGCGCGATGAGTCTGGGGCAACCGCTGGCCTCGCGCGAGCCCTCTTTCACCCGGTCACCGCCGCTCCAGCGCGTATGCATGAAGCTCTCAGCGCAGTTTTGGGCTGTGGGAGGTGACGAAGGTGATGGCTTTGGCAAGATTGTCCTCGCCCATGACGGACTGGAAGTCAGTGAGCGACTTTTGGTGGGGCTTGGGCTGTTGGAGGCGCCAGTGCATGAAGAGGCTGATGACCAGGCGCCGGAACATGCCCAAGACCAGCAGGCCATTGCCGCTGCGGACGCGGCACCGGTCATCGTTGAGCGTCACGTCGAGCCGTTGGTGGCTGCCGTTTTCGATCCCCCAGCCCTGACGGTTGGCCGCCAGCCATTGCGATGCCGACAGCTCGTCGGACCCCAGGTCGGTGATCAGCCCGACCTCCTCGTTCTTTCTGCCCGCATGTTGGCGGATCACCCGGGCGACTTGGGCTGCGAACGGAAAGCCGATGTCCTCGGCCGATACGGCACAACTTCTCAGGGTGCGGATTTCACGGGCTCCGCGGTTGTTCTCGATCGTCCGAGCCTGGGTGCGGCTCGGGGGCAGAGGGGGAAAAACCCGCCGAGGGGGCGGGGACGGTGGTGTCGATGGACTTTCGCAGCGTGGGCTGGTTGTTCTTCACGGTCATCAGGTAGTGAGCGCCGTGCTCCAGAACCAGCTCCCGGGCGGTCTGGTCCTGGGTATGCAGGGCATCCATCGACACCGTCCGCCCGCTCAGATCCATCGTGCCGAAGAGTTGGCGCGCCACGGGCACCTCGTTGGTCTTGGTATCGACCCGGGCGCAGCCCAGATAGAACTGCCCCGGCACGCTGACCGCCCCCAGGATCGCCTCTCCGGGTCCATGCCGGGGTTCCTTGCCATCCACCACGATCAACTCCTCGGCCGGAGGTTGGCCCCGCACCTTGGCCTGGATCTGCAGCAGGCGCTGATGGAGGGCTTGGGCATCGATCTGGCCCAGGAAGCGGGAGAAGGTTGACTGACTAGGGGCCGGAAAGGAACCGTCCGGACTGGGGCGGATTCCCAAGGCACGACGCTGGTTCTGGGTCAGGCGCCGCGCCAACTTGGCGAGGTCCTTCTGGCCGCGTGGGGCGTCACAGAGCATCGCCACCAGCAGCAGGGTGGCCAGGGACTTTGCCGGGTAGGATTCCGTACGCGTCCGGTAGTCGGGCAGGTCGCGAAAATGCTCGGTCAGGGCGCGCAGTTCGGCCTCCTTGGCGTAGCAGCGGGCTCCGGCCTTCTTCTCGACCCCAGCCAACGCCGGCTTCAGGTGCTGGGACTGCAGGCTTCGGCGAGCGTTTCGGACCAGTTCCCGGGCGAAGAGCCGCTTGGGCTTGTGGTGCGCCACGTAGAAGTCCCGGCGATGGCGTCCGAAGCCATCGGTGAAGCCCAGTTCCTGCCATCCTTGGACCGTATAGACAGTGCCCTGGAACTGCTCGGGATCCACAAAGGTCTCAACCAACAGGATGGGATGGCCATAGCGGGCCTGCCAGTCCGAGCCGAGGCGATCAAGCGTCAGCCGCAGGACACGCGAGCCGAGATTGGGCTGATGGATCCCGGGCAGGATGAGAAAGCGGCTGTTGTTGGCGACCAGGCTCAGACGACGATCACGTTGGGAGCGGGTCCAACCGATCCATTGGTCGCGGGCCTTGAGGTGCTTGGCTGCCGCGCTGAAGACCAGCACCGCCAGCCAGCGCCCGGAGGTGTCGAGCGCCGCGTAGAACATCCGCTCGCCGACGGGTTTGATCCGGCCCAGGTAGTGGTGCTCCTGGAGCAGAAGCTGGAGCCGCTTCTGGTCCGAAGGATCGGTCAGGGGGAGGATCCGGATGTCATCCAACGAGATCGGCTCGTGAACTCGGGGCTCTTTGCGGGGCGAGGTGCAGCGCGTCACGCAGGGGACCCTAAAAAGTTGGAAGGGCGGTGTCCCGCACAATCAACCCAACCCCCGTCATTCCTCACTCATTCCGCCTTCATGCATGCGCGCTGCCGCCGCTCCGCGTGGCGCAGTTTCATTCCAACGCTCCTGCCCCCCGACCCTTTCCGGCGGCTTCAGACCGTCCGCGGACACGCGCCGGCGCGCCAACCGGCGGGGTTGGACGGGCGGGTTGCTGCTGAAGCCGAACGCGTGTGAACTAACCGGGCGCAGCGCGGGACAATAACCTCCGCGCGAGGAGTCCTGCGGCAATCAGCGCCAGGCCGGCGCCCCAGATCAGCGGCTCGACCCAGAAGGCAAGGCCCAGGCAGGACGCGAGGCCGAGCGCCGGGATCCAGGCCGGATAGAGGCGATCCCCGGGAGGGAGGCGCAGTGCGGCCAGGTTGGTGATCGCGTAGTAGACCAGCACGGTGAAGGCGCTGAAGGACCAGGTCGTCCCCACACTGCCGAGGGTCGTCAGCAAGGCGATGATGGCCCCCACCAGCAGCACCGCAGCCCTGGGGGAACCGTGGGCATCCACGGCGGAAAACCGGGATGGCGCGTCACCGCGGCGTGCCATGGCGAGGACCACCCGCGACAGTCCCAACAACAGGTTGAGGAGCACGCCGAGCATGGCGGTGATCGCGCCGACGGCCACCAGGCGTGCCACGAAGGGCACGCTGAAGCTGGAGGCAACGGTGACGAGAGGCGCCGCGGCCTTCTGGGTCGCCGCCGCCAGCGCGTCGGCCCCGATCGCGGCGACGGCCACGCCGCCAACCGCCCCGTAGATGAGTGCGGTGAGGGCCAGGGTGAGCACAATGGCGCGCGGAATGAGCCGGCGTGGTTCCCGAATCTCCTCGCCCAAGGTCGCGATGCGGCCATAGCCCGTGTAGGCGACAAACATGAGGGCTGTGGCCTGCAGAAATCCCCGGGCGCCCTGGCTCCGGCCGCTGCCGGAGACCAGCGACGAGAAGTCGGCACCGCTCCCGTTCCAGGCGGATGGAAGGCCGAAGAGGACGAAGGCGGCAAGTGCGAGCAGCGTGATGCTGACAATGATTGCGTTGGCCTGGTTCGAACGGCGGATCCCTCCGGCCACCACCAGCGTCAGGACGACCACGGCGGCAAGAGCGAGCGGCACGCGATGCGCACCCGGCACGTCGAGCGAGGCCTGGACGTAGCCTGCAAAGCCGAGGGCTGCGGTCGCGGCGGAGGCCGACTTGGCGCAAAGAAACATCCAGCCCGCGGTGAACCCCAACGCCGGGTTCAGGTAGCGGTAGCCGTACTCGTAGGTGCCGCCGCTGACCGGATGGCTTGCCGCGAGCGCTGCGCTCGAGAGCCCATTGAAGGTGGCCACCACTGCGGCGAGCCCGATCGCCAGGAGCACCGAGGGGCCTGTGACCCCCGCGGCGACGCCCAGGCCGACGAAGATTCCCGTGCCGAGGATCGAACCGAGACCCATGAGCACGGCGCCGGGAACGCCGACCGCGCGCACGAGGGCGGGCCCCTGGCGGCTTGCTCCGGATTCTGTGCTCATCGGTGTTCCTGAATGGCGAGGACGCGGACCGGGGGCCTGGCCCCTGCCCCTGCGACTACCTGACAATAACGCGCCCGTCGAGACGCCATCCCGCCGGGCGTCGTCGCGCCCGGTTCCACCGTGCATGCCGTCGGCGCGGAGAGCGATCCCATGGTAGGGACGCGCTCCTGCGTGTCCGATACTTCCCCCGTCGGGTGAGTAGAGTGGCATCGGGGATCGAGGGAAGGCCTTGGCGTCGAGTGCTTCCGCGCCGTTGGCCCACGAGCGCAGCGGAGCTGTTCGGGGTCGCGGTGGAACACGCCCCCGATTGGTAGGGACGCGCTCCTGCGTGTCCGATTCTTCCCCCGTCGGGTGAGTGGAGTGGCATCGGGGATCGAGGGAAGGCCATGGCTTCGGGTGCTTCCCTGCGTTCCCCGCCGTTGGCCCACGGGCGCAGCGGAATTGATCAGGGTCGCGGTGGAACACGCCCCTACCAATTGGTAGGGACGCGCTCGTGCGTGTCCGATACTTCCCCCGTCGGGTGAGTAGAGTGGCATCGGGGATCGAGGGAAGGCCTTGGCGTCGAGTGCTTCCGTGCGTTCTCCGCCGTTGGCCCACGAGCGCAGCGGAGCTGTTCAGGGTCGCGGTGGAACACGCCTCTACCGATTGGAGGGTGGGCCGCGCCCAATCGGGCGCGGAGAGTTCCATGGTTCCGTCCAAGGACACGGTTCCAAACAAGGACGCTTCAACGGGGCCGCGCCCAATCGGGCGCGGAGAGGTCACTGGGGGAAGGTATCCTGGTTAACGGCGGCGCTGCTTCAACGGGGCCGCGCCCAATCGGGCGCGGAGAGCAGACGTGCCAGTCGAAGCGGTTGTGCCGCCAGCATCAAGCTTCAACGGGGCCGCGCCCAATCGGGCGCGGAGAGTCACTCTGGACAACGTGGACGGTCAGATTGACGCCGGCGCTTCAACGGGGCCGCGCCCAATCGGGCGCGGAGAGCCAGTTCCCGACCGTCGAGGCGGCCATTGCTGCGATGGGCTTCAACGGGGCCGCGCCCAATCGGGCGCGGAGAGATGATCTTCGCAATGCAGTCGGCTATCGGCCACGAAACGCTTCAACGGGGCCGCGCCCAATCGGGCGCGGAGAGCGGACGATCCTTCGTGGATTGTGGGACAAGTGGATTGCTTCAACGGGGCCGCGCCCAATCGGGCGCGGAGAGAGCACGGCGCTATCAACCGTGAGGCCATGAGCTTGCTCCGCTTCAACGGGGCCGCGCCCAATCGGGCGCGGAGAGAATGCCAGATAGAAGCCGCGAATTAAACGCAGCCGCCAGAGCTTCAACGGGGCCGCGCCCAATCGGGCGCGGAGAGAATACCGTCAACGAATCCCTCGCATCCTGCGCGAAGGGCTTCAACGGGGCCGCGCCCAATCGGGCGCGGAGAGCACGTCCAGTTGTCACAACTCTACAAGCAGTCCTAGACGCTTCAACGGGGCCGCGCCCAATCGGGCGCGGAGAGGAGGGGAACATTCGCATTGTGAATTCGCGAATGGGCAGCTTCAACGGGGCCGCGCCCAATCGGGCGCGGAGAGCAGGGCCCCTACCTCAAAGATTGGGCCGGCAGGTGAGCTTCAACGGGGCCGCGCCCAATCGGGCGCGGAGAGAGCGAACGCGGAAGATCCTACGTCCCAAGGGATGCAGAACTCAACTGCGAGAGGTGGCCAGACTCAGATTGCTGTCGCGGGCCCTTGGTGGACTTCGGATCGTCGGACGCGCTGCGTTTCAACAGGTTGTGGCGTGCGAGCCGCCTCGGGGCTTTCCGCAGCACCCAGCCGCTCGCAAGGATGGCGTCTGTCAAGGAACACGACCCGGCGTCCTGCACCGGTGCGCCAGCCCGGATCGTTCCCACCCTTTCTGCTGCGGCTGGCTTCAAGCCTGTCTGGCGGCGTTGGCCTCGCGTTCCTCACCGGGCAGTATGTTCCCATACAGTCCGGCTCGGAACCGCTTCGGCCGCCTTGCCAGCCAAGCTTTCGCTCCGCCTCGCGACGAAAGGGTGCGCACGACCCGGGCTAGAATACATAGCAGGGGGCGTCCATCGTCACGTACGGAATGCCCAATGCGGTGATCACCCGGTCCCCGCGACCCTCGGACGGCCCGAGCCGGACGAACAATACCTGATCCCCGCCCGGCTCGATGACCTCCTTGAGCGCCGACTCAAACCGGGTCTTCTCGACGGCGTTGAGGTCGCACTCGAATACGGAGAACTGGAGGTGGTCGCCGTGATTCTTGCAGATCCGGAACACGCGCCTCAGACGCTTGTCGTCGGCAATGTCGTAGCAGACCAGGTAGGTGGTGCGCATGACCGGAGTTATCGCGTCAGCAGCGGCACGTACTCGGGAATCTCGCCGGTCAACGTTCTGGCGAGGATGCGGGCCTGAAGTTCCAGGGCGCGCCGGTAGCTGACCCTGTAGTCGAAGAGCGGATGCGTCAGCAGCCCCGTCATGCGCTGCTCATAGGCCAGGAAGAACTTCTTCCGTCCGGCGGGCGTGAGGTTCACCGCCCGTCCGGCGGACACAAAATCCTCCGCCGTCACCATGCGGTTGTTGATCGCGGTGAGCACCGCGCTTTCCGCGACCAGGGGACGGAACTCCTCCATCAGATCCAGTGCGAGCGCGGGGCGCCAGAAACGGGGTTGGTGGTAGAAGCCCACGTAGGGATCGAACCCGACCGCCGCCGCGGCGATGGCGCAGTCCTTCGACAGGACGCTGTATTCCGTGAACCAGGCAACGGGCGATGCGCAGGGCGAACCCGGGGTCGCGCGCGAGGCGGAACTGTTCGATGCGCAGGAAGACGTTCTTGAGACCGTGCCCGTGGGTGATGCCATAAAACCAGCCGCCGCCGGAGAAGTAGGTCACCGGAATCTCGGCGTCGCACAGACCCTGCAGGGCCTGCGTGGTCAACTGGATGTTGCCAAACAGGGCGACGTGCGAGACGTCCGCCAGTCGCACCTCCTCGATCAGCGAATCCTCCAGCCTGACCGTCAGCGTCTCGTCCTTGCGTCCGACCCGCAGCCCGGGCGTGTTGAGGTAGAGGGCGCGTTGGTCATCGCGGGCGGCGATCAGCCGGCGGGGGCGCTCCGGGGGAGGGGAGGCGATCGGGGTTCCGTCGTTGCCCGGAGCCGCCGGTGCCGCCGCGGATGCCGTTGAGGAAAGAAGCCGCGTCTCGTCGGGCAGACAGACCGGTGCGAGCGAGCAGCGCCGGCATTTGGGGGAGGCGACCAGCGGGGGCGGGATCGGGCCGGTCATGGTCCGGCGCGCCGCGTCCATTTGGGCGCGCACCCACGCTTCGCGCTCCGCGGTCAACTCGAACCGCACCCGCTGTTTCGTGGCCCGGTAGTAGATGACGCCTTCGTTGCAGACGTAACCGTTGTCCCGAAGCAACAGGATCTGCAGTCCGAGCTGCATCTGGTCTGTTGGCCAGAGTTCGTTGGCCTCGGCGCCCTCGCGGGGCGCCCCGGCTTTGTAATCCACAGGGATGACCTCGCGCGCGACAAAGAGATCGCCCTGACCGCCCGGGGACAAACAGCCGCGGACCTCCACCAGGTCGAGTTTGGCGACGACACCGAGGCGGTCGGATCCCAGGCTGACGCTACGGGAGTGGATGACGTCGGTTTCACCCTCCGCCGCCGGTGCCGGTTCACCGGCTTCCGCGCCTCGGCTTTTTCGTGCGGTTTGGGAGCCGGGCGCGGGTGGCATGCTGCCCCTGCCGGCATCCACACGTTTGTGAATGGCGGCACCGCGGACCGTGTCCGCATTCTCCACAAACACGCCCTCGACGTGCTCATAGTAAAAAAGGCGCGGGCAATAAACGAACTCATTGAGCATCCGGGCCGGGATGGGCTCGGGCGATGTTGGCGAAGGGGAGGGAAGGTCCGAATCCGGGGCGCGGCAATCCGACATGAAGTCTGGGGCCGGGATCCGGGATCTGCGGGGCGACGTTCGTCTCGTTTCTCAGGATCTCGAGGGCGGCCTGAAATGCGGGATGGGGGGAGTGCAACACCTCCGGAACCGTGTTGCGGTCCGCTTTGGCGGTTGAGTGGTCCGCGTCGCGCGGCGGGCGGGATGGGATCGAAGGCGGGGCGATCTCAATGGGAAGGGACGGCGGGTTGGGATCCATGAGGGGGCTCCTTGAATGCTGGCCAAGGAGGAATCTACTCCAGTCCAGCGCCTTGCGGGAAGCGTCAACTCACAGATCGGGAGGCCTGCGGCGGGATTCAACTCCTTGCAGGGGCAAGGGTCTGAGTCGGCTCTCCGGGCGGTTGAAAATCCCCCCGGAACCGACACAATGCCCTCAATAGGAAGCCGCACGAACTGCTCTTCTCACGCCTCCCGGAGGTCGCCGCCAAGGAGACCTTCATCGTCCAGGTCACCGGCCATCGCGTCATCCCGGACGGAATCTACTCGTTCCCGGAGATGTACTGCGACGAGGACGATTGCGATTGCCGCCGGGCACTGTTCCAGGTTTGGGACAACGACCGTCCCGGCCACAGCCTGGCCTTGATTGGGTATGGATGGGAGCCGGCGGCCTTCTATCGGAAATGGTTCGATGGAGAGGAAGGATGGGAGGATCTGGTCGGGGCCCATCTGGCTGTTGCGGCGCCCCAGGGACGGCACGCCGAAGAATTTCTCACCATCTTCCGCCACCTGGTGTCCCATCCGGACAACGTGGAGCGCATTCGGCGCCATTACACCCAGTTCCGCGCCGCTTCGCCCGCCCGCAAGGGGTCCGCGAGGTCACACCGGAAGTAGCTCCGCCGTTCCGCCCGAAACGGCGAACCCACAGACGGGTCCTGTTTACGACAAGTCCTCCAGTTTCGCGTCAGGAGGCAGGCAACCCAACTCCCGGGCCATTCTCCAGGGAACGACCATGCCACTGGACAAACGGACCATGGTGAAGGACTCGAGGAATTCCCTGCGACAAAGACCCGGTTCACTATGCTGCCGGAGCCGGAGGTTGCGCTCAATCTCGGACGCCTTGCCGCCGATCGTGGTCTTGTTGGTCTGGAAGAACTTGCAGATCGTATCGAACTTCAGGTGGACCGGTTGCCCGCGGTCGAAGAGGAAGTTCATGCGGGCAATGACGTGGACGACGGAGGCCGCCCACACGGCCGGCTTGCCGCGCAGGCAATCCGGCGCCTTGCGCCGGCAGATGCGGCTCCAGAGTTCCATCACGAATCCGGTCAGTTCCGCGTCCAGGTGCTGCCGGGCGAAGGCGTCCATCAACGCGACGACTTCGTTGAAGCGTTCATGACGTTCGGGAGGGATTTTCTGCGCTGCCGGGCTGGGTGGGGTCGGGCGATCCCGGACATCGTCGTCGTCGGCAGACCCGCCAGAGCCGGGTGACGCGGCGGACGTCTGGCGGCGGAGTTCGTCCCGGAACAACTCCCAATGCCGTCGCAACCGCTGGCGATAGGATTCGTCGAGGACCTGCATTTGAAACCATCGGAGCAACTCCTCCGAATGCCTGGATTGCGGGTTGATCGGGTCGAGCGAGCCTTCAACGACCTGGCGTGGCGCCTCGGGGTCCCAGGGCATGTGTTCCCGGTAGAAGGCCTCGTTCTCCCAGCCGTAATTGATGCTGGCCAGCACCCGGTCCGTCTGGTTCCGCTCGATCACCTTGAGAAAAACCCGGCGGCAATCGCAATTCAGGTCCTCGCAATAGTGTTCGACAAAGGCGTACTCGCCGGCGGGCAGGCCGGGGCCGGGGTCCGCGCCGGGCCCGACGCCCACATGCAGCCAGCGCACTTCGCGCTGGGCCAGTTCGGGCAACAATGAATGCAACGGGATCATGGGATGAGGGATTCTGGTTCAGTGCCAAACCCCGCCGGGACGAAGCGTCCCGGCGACCAGGCCGGGTCCGCCGGACGCAAACGATGTTCGGACAGTGCCGACGGGTCTGTCAGCGGCGGGATTATGGTCGGGGAAAGCGTGCGGTTTGAAATTCCGTATTCTTCCGGGGTGTCATCGTCGAACGTTTCGCCTTAAATGGCTTCTTCCTTCATTCCGCTGGGCCCTCGATCCGGCGGTCACGCGATGTGCAAACTCCCGACGTGAGCGCCGGCAAACGTTCCACGAAAGACGTCCGGTAACCGAGGGAACACTGCCCACAGACTCGGATTCAGGCGGGTACAAACAAGCCGAGGCCGAAGTGAGCACCGTAGCCCAACGCGAGCGGGCCGGTGACGGGTTCGGGGAACGTGATGGCAAAGGCACCGCCGGCGCCGTTGCCACGGCTGCCTCCGCCACCGTGACGGCGGGTCTGGAACTGGAGTGAGCGCAGACCCTGGCTGCCGAAGCGGAACGGACCGCCCCGTTCGTCGAGTTGCTTGATGATGGCATTCGCGCCATGCGGATGCTGGGCAAGCTGGCGCAGCAGGGAACAGCATTGGCCTCGATGCCGGTGATGCCGTCCAGCACACGCGCCACGGCGAGGCTCTCGGAGCGGCCAAAGTAGCCGAGCCGCTCGGCGAGGGTTGTGAGCGCGGCGTGCTCGTCGTCATCAAGGGACACCTCCCACGCAACGAAGATTGTGGATCCTTCCTCAAGCTGGATGAAGGTGTCGAAGACCTTGGTGGGTTTCTTGTTTCCGAGCGGCATATAGTGCCGCGTGTGGCCGGCGCTGGCGCGGGGGAGACGGAAAGCCGGCGGCTGGCTGAGCGCATTCATCAGCGAACGCACCGATTCCTCCGGAATTTCCCGCGCCTTGAGGTGCCACGTCGCGATCAGCGCGCGGATGATGCGCCACGGCGAGGGCGGCCATTCGACCGCGCCCTCGTTGACGCGGCGTCCCCACGGCGTGGCGTGGTAGCGCCCGGCGGGGAAGCTGAGTTCGAGGACGGTCATGGCATTACTCCTCGAAGGTGAGGTCGGTGCTCGCTGGAGTCGCGAAGCCCTTCGCCGCCGCGGTGATCAAGCCGGGCAGGTCCCTTTCGAGATCGGCAAGCGAAGGCATGACGAAGCCCGTCGGGCGCTGCACGGTGAGCGCACCGGAGAGTTCCAAATCGCACGCCGTTCGCAGCCGCAGGCCGTCGCGGAGGAACTTTTGGATTCCTCCAAATCTGGGCTCTGTGGGGACAATCGCTGGGCGCGAATTGGCTTTCAGCGCACGAATGGACATGATTCCACTCTCTCCCGGACTCCGCGGCGCAGAGCGTGGCGGCGGACAGACAGTTGAAAGTCCCGGACCTGACGATCCGATGCGAACTCGACGAAAAAGACCGGCTGCCTTCAGGCGCGACTATCCGGCGGTGCCCAGCAAGACCCTCTCGGTGCCGGCTTTCATACCCTGCGGCAGGGTCACCTCCCAAGTGCGTTGGCAGCCGTCCACCTGCATTTCGATGGTGGCACGGGCGGGCGGATGGTCGCCCGGAGACTCGACGAAGAGAAAGTCCGGCCCCATCTGCGAGATGCGAAAGCTGCTGCCGTTCAGGACCAGCCGCATCCGCACCAAGGCGGAGTGTCCGCCGTAGGAGCTGGAGACTTCCATGACGCGTGATTTTGAGGCCATTGCCCGTTGGTATGCCAGTCTGAATCGGCTGGCGATTGAGCTGCCGAGTCTGGGCGGGGGCATTCACGGGCTGGTTTTCTTTGTCCGGGGAGCCGGAGTACCGGGAGGCGCAGCGATCAAGGTGTTCTACGATGAGGAATTCTTCCGCCGGGAGCTGCTGGTTTATGAGCGACTGCGGGAGGCGGGTGTGCGGGCCGTCCGTGGCCTGTCTGTGCCGCAATTGATCCGGGCGGACGGCGAGCTGTGGGTGCTGGAAATGACCGTGGTGGAGCGTCCCTACGTGCTGGATTTTGCCGGAGCCTATCTCGACGAGGCCAAGCCCGAGTTTGAGGACGAGGTGTGGGAAACCTGGGAGTTGGACAAGCGGGAGAAGTTTGGCGAGCGCTGGCCGGAGGTAAGGGCAGTGCTGGCCGCGCTGGAGGATCACGGGATACACATGCTGGACGTGAATCCTGGCAACTTGGCCCTGGCGGATTGAGGCTTTCATGGGGCTTGGTTCGCGTTCTCCGAGGCGCGAGCATCGGCGGCGCGCAGGAGGGTCTCCAGAAAGGCGAGGCGGAACGGGCCGATTCGATCGCGCAGGCCGAGGGCTCGGGCGAGCCAAGAAGGACCGTGCGGGCCTTCACCCATCCTCATGAAACCCAGGTCGAGCGTGGTTTCAGGGATGGCGAGGTCGTCGAGTCGGATGGCGGGGAGCCTGTCGCCCTGCCAGATGCCACGCGCGAAGAGGCGTTCAGGATCCTGTGGGTCGCCCTTTTCGTCCGGCAGTGAACGGATGGAGAGGCGCACTTTACCATGGTGGGCGGCAATCAGGTAGGCGACGAGGTTGCGCTCCAATGCATCGTGTGGGCCAGCAAGCAGCCACGCGAGGGCGGAGGCGAGTTCGTGGCGGAAGCCACGACGGGCGCACCGGCCACCCTTGTTCTCCGACTTCGCCCAGAACGTTCCTTCGCGGGATCCATCCCACAGCCGAGTGCCGAGCCATTTCTGTGCTTCGTCGCGCGTCTGCTCCACCAGCGTCCGCATGGGCAGGCAATACACGACTCGTCGGGGCCACTTCTCTGAACCCAGATGGACACGGTTCCACAACCAGGCCAGCACGACGGCGGCGGTTTTGCCCAATCCGGTCGGGATGTTGATCACTTGCGAGCGACAGTCCGTGCCGTGCGTGAATCCGCCCAGCGGATCGGCAGCTTCTCCGCCGGCCAGTCGGCATTGGTAGGCGTAGGGGGCCTGCGGGTCGCCGCGGGTGGCCTTGAAGAATTCGTCGTAGGTCATGGAGAGGTTGGCGGTGGTGGAAGTTGCTCGAATCGACGTTGCCAGACTGCGCTGAGGGGCTGCCAGTCCCGCCGGCCGGCCGCTTCCAGAGCGGCGAAGTATTCGTTCCGGTTCGTCTCCCCGGTGGCCGCCAGCTCAACCTGCGGCAGCAGGGCACGATGAAGGATCTCCCGCTGCCGGAGCCGGGTCCCCCGGCCGTTGAAATCCACAAACGGATGGAGCGTGAGGGGTCGCCCCTCCGCAAAGGCAAGGGTCTCCAAGGTCAGCGGGCTGGCGATCGGGAACACTTCGCCCCAGCGCGCCGAGAGGCCAGCCGCATAGTCCCAGAGCAAATGCGGCAGCCGGTACGGCGGCGGCGGCCGCAGATTGCCGACCTGCACCTCGATCGCGCGCCAGCGGTCGGCCCATTCGTGAACGAGGTCACCGGCAATGCGGCGGTGGAACTCCAGCAAGAGGTGTTCGTCCAGCGGACGATCGGCGAAGGCGCCCGTGACGATGGCTTCTTCGCAGGCGAGGACGCGCTCGCCCAGGAACGGCGCTAGTTCCGCGTCGCTGAGGATTCCGCGAGTGGTCTCGACGAAGCGGGTGTCGCGGTCCGGTGGAGTTCCTCCAGGCGTTTCCGGCTCACCGGTTCGCCCTCGAAGGCCATGCTCGCCGGCACCTGGGCCCATGCCTGCGCCAGGCGTTGCTCCGGCGGGAGCGCCTGCCACTGCTGCAAATTCGCGAACCAGTCCATGGGGCAAAGGTTGGTCGGGCATGGCGACTCTTCAAGGACGGAGGCGATGGCCGGCGAAGGGTTCGGGGCGGGCGGGCTTTGGCCGCGGCGGGTGATGGGAGCGCCCGCCGGGCCGGTCAGTTCGACACTTCACCCAGGCCCTCTCCCCGGGCGAAGCCAGGAGGGAGACGGCAAACCGGAGCGCCGGTTGGGTCGGCGTGGTGATGCCATCTTGATTGTCTCCTTCAAAGAACCCGCTGCCCCCATTCCACGGGGCGAGAATTGGCGTGGGTTGATATTCTTGACGAAAGAACTGCTCGAGACCGGCGCGGTCAACCGTGGTGTGCAGCACGAAGGTTTCACCCTGCCAAGAGCCGAGGGGTCGTGGCGCGTCCGATGGCAATTGCCCGGAAAGAAGCCGGAGCACCCCCAGCGCGTTGAGATAGTGGGCCAGCGGTGTGGGGGAACAGCCGGGCAGAGGCAGACTAGTCACCATAGGGGAGAGCGGTTGATGCACCAACTATCTGGGGACGAGGACTGGCAGTCGGAGGCTCGGTTCGTCCGTGCTCATCCGAGGCTTGCGAGCGCAGCGGTTTTCAAAGCAAGCTCAGCACATGGGTTCCGTCGCCGAAATCGAAGAGGCCATCTCCCGGTTGCCGCGCCAGGAGTTCCTGCGTCTGGAACGTTGGTTCGACGCCGAGCGGAACCGGAAGTGGGACGCGCAGATCGAGGAAGACTCCCAATCCGGCGCGCTCGACCTGCTTTTGCGGGAAGCAGAAGAGGACGCAAAACAAGGAAGATCCCTGCCAGCGGATGAAATCCTTGGTCAATCCTAGGTTTCTCAGGGCCTTCGGCCATCTCCCGCCAGAGACCCAGCGCAACGCCCGCAAAGCCTACCGACTGTGGAAAGAAGATCCCCGCCATCCTTCGCTCCACTTCAAGAAGACGGGCAAGGTCTGGAGCGTGCGCGTGGATGAGGCGTATCGCGCCCTGGGGCATCTGGTGGACGACACGATGCACTGGTTTTGGATCGGGGGTCATGACGACTACGAGCAGTTGATCAGGAACGCTCCCAAAGCACCAAAGTCCGGCCCGGGAGATTCGGAGAGGTAGCATGGTTGGGATGGCGGGTACGGTCATGAGATGGGCTGAGGAACGTTCGATTTTCCGCTCTCCTTGGAAGCCCGCATGTCCGCCGCGCGGAGAAGGGATTCCAGGTAGGCCAGCCGGAAGGGGCCAAGGTCCGACGAGTCCCGCAGTTCAAGGCAGGCTTCCAGCCAGGACGGCTGGTCGTCCTTACCACGTCCCATCTGCATTGCGGTAAGCGAGAGCCGAAGGGCGGGCCAACTCTGGCCATCAACCACGAGGGCTGGCAGTTCATCGCCGCCCATCAGGACGTGGACGCCCACTCTGCCGCTCCGGGTATCAAACCTTCCGTCCCATAGTGATTTCCCCAGCCACCTTCGGATTTCCTTTTCGGTTTGCTCCACCAGCGTCCGCATCGGAAGGCAGTACACCAGACGGCGGGGCCAACCGGGATCGGCCCGATTCACCCGGTTCCACAACCAGGCCAGCACGACGGCGGTCTTTCCAAGACCCGTGGGGATGTTGATGAGCAGGGATTGGCAGGTGGTGCCCGTTTGCAGGGTCGCCAGGTCGCCCGTCCGGGCTTCAGAACCGCAGGCCAGACGGCACTGGTAGTCGTACGGCGTCGTTTTTGTCGTCTCAGGGACGCGCTCCTGCGTGTCCGATACTTCCCCCTGTCGGGTGTGTGAAGTGGCATCGGGGATCGAGGGAAGGCCATGGCTTCGGGTGCTTCCATCGTTTCCAGCCGTTGGTCCACGGGCATAGCGGAATTGATCAGGGTCGCGGTGGAACACGCCCCTGCCAATTGGTAGGGACGCGCTCCTGCGTGTCCGATACTTCCCCCGTCGGGTGTGTGAAGTGGCATCGGAGATCGAGGGAAAGTCCTGGCGTTGGGTGCTTCCCTGCGTTCCCCGCCGTTGGCCCACGGGCGCAGCGGAGCTGATCAGGGTCGCGGTGGAACACGCCCCTACCAATTGGTAGGGACGCGCTCGTGCGTGTCCGATACCTCCCCCGTCGGGTGTGTGAAGTGGCATCGGAGATCGAGGGAAAGTTCTGGCGTTGGGTGCTTCCCTGCGTTCCCCGCCGTTGGCCCTCGGGCGCAGCGGAGCTGATCAGGGTCGCGGTGGAACACGCCCCTGCCAATTGGTAGGGACGCGCTCCTGCGTGTCCGATGCTTCCCGCGTCGGGCGTGTGGAACTCGATCCCTCGTCAACCGATCAGGGCAGTTGGGCGATGATGCGCAGGGGGGCACCGCTGCCGTTCTGGATCTTCATCGGGAGCGCCACGACGTAGGCCCCCTTCGGCGGCAGGCGATCCAGGTTGGCGACGTTCTCAAAAGCCGGGACGTTGTGCTCAAACAGCGCCCGATGCGCCTCAAACAGCCGCGACGGGCCGTGGTCAATGCTCGCGGTGTCGAGGCCCACGGCCTTGATGCGCCGCTCCTTCACCAGCCACCGGGCGGCATCGGGATGCAGCCCGGGGAAATGCAGCTCCTTCACCGCCTCCGGCCCCTTCGCCGCCGTGCCCAGGTAGCGCACGGCATCGGGCCAAAACGCGCCAAATCCGGTGTGGATCAACACGATCCTGCCCGGCCGGATCCGCCCATGCCGCCGCTCCCAGCGTCGGAAGTCGTCCACCGTGACCTCGTAGTCCCGGTCGGCCCGCACGGCGTCGGTGACGGACACCACCACGGCCTGCCCGGTGAGTTGATCCAGGGGGATCTGATCCACGGTCCTGCGGTCCTTGGCGAAGTGCAGCGGGGCATCCAGGTGCGTGCCCCCGTGCTCGGGCGCGCGGTAGGCCCGTGCGACATAGAAGTAGCCGGCCGGGGTGAAGCCCTGAAACCGGGTCTCCAGTTCGAAGGTTTCCTCGGTCGGCCAGTATAGCGTTTCGGGGCCAAAGGCGTGGGTGAGGTCCACCCAGGTTCCGGACGCGGACGGCCGGTCCGGTGCCGCGGTCAGGAGTCCGGCGGCCAGCAGGGCGAGAGGCAATGAGGCGTAGCGAAGGGCGATCACCCGGGGAGGATCACCCGACAGGTCCCGGAAAATCCAGTGCGCCGACGGTCCCCGTCGGCGGCGGTTTCCGACCCGGGTTTGTCCCGGGAATGCGAGGGAATCGTCCGGGGAATCGAAACGAGCCGGATTTTTCATTTTCCACCCGGCTCCGCGGGGGTAGTTGTCACCGGCTTGCGCTCGGGCCTGAGGCCGGTCCGGGCACGGCGCGCCCCACAAAATGAGCTCAAAACCGCTGACGACTGTTGAAGTCAAGGAACTCACCGACGGACTCCACCGGCTGGCCCGGAACCTGTGGTGGAGTTGGGACCAGAACGCCCAGGAGATCTTTCAGACGCTCTCCCCGCGCGGGTGGGAGAACCTGTACCACAACCCGGTGGCGATCCTGCATGAGGTGTCGGATTATGAGCTGCGGGTGCGCCTCCAGGATCCCGAACTGGCCCACCAGGTGCGGGCCACCCTCGCCGATTTCGAGGCCTACATGAAGGAGCGCGACACGTGGGCCGCACGCCATGCGCCGCAGCTGGCCCAGCGTCCGGTGGCCTACTTTTCGGCGGAGTTCGCCTTCCATGAGTGCCTCCCGATCGCGGCGGGCGGCCTCGGGGCGCTGGCCGGCGACCATACCAAGTCCGCCAGCGACCTCGGGCTGGGCTTTGTCGGGATCAGCCTCTTCTACCGCGAGGGCTATTTCCAGCAGTCCATCAACAACGACAACTGGCAGCAGGAAAACTACAGCGTCCTGAACCCGCGCAACCTGCCGCTGGACGCGGTGGTGGACGGCAGCGGCAAGCCCGTGGTGTGCAGCGTGCGGATCTTCGGGCAGCCCATCCATTTCCATGCCTGGCGGATCAATGTGGGGCGCGTGCCGGTGTACCTCCTGGATTCCAACCGTCCGGAAAACGAGGGGCAATACCGCGATCTGACCAACCGGGTGTACGGCGGCGACACCACCACCCGGATCATGCAGGAGATCCTCCTGGGCGTGGGCGGTGTGCGGCTTCTGCGGGCCCTGGGCGTCCAGCCCTCGACCTTCCACATGAACGAGGGACACGCGGCCTTCCTCACCCTCGAGCTGATCCGGGAAAAGATGGCCGCCGGAAAGACCTTCGAGGAGGCCGGTGAACTCACCCGGCAGGAGTGCATTTTCACCACCCACACCCCGGTCGAGGCGGGACACGACCGATTCTCCAACGACCTGGTGCGGCTCGCCGGGGGCAAGTTTGAGGTCAACCTCAAGCGGAGCCACGACGACCTCATGGAGCTCGGCAACGAGCATCCGGGACAACCGGGAAACCCCTTCTGCATGACGGCGCTCGCCCTGCGGTTTTCACGGTCCGCCAACGGCGTCAGCCAGCTCCATGGCCAGGTGAGCCGCGAAATGTGGAAGCACTACTTCGGCAAGTCGGATCCCGACGAGGTGCCGATCGGATCCATCACCAATGGCGTGCACCTGGTGGGCTGGGTCAAGGGCCCGATCCGGCGCCTCTGGATGCGCAAGTTCGTCGAGCAGGGGGGCGACCCGAGGCGCTTCGTGTACGAGGCCAACACCCCGGAGTTTTGGCAGCGGCTTGCGGACCCCGCAGTGACGTCGGACGAGGAGCTCTGGGCGATGCGCTACCGCCTCCGTCGGGAACTCATCGAGTTTGCACGCAGGCGCCTGCTGATCCAGGGGCGTTCCCTGAGCAGCGGCGACTTCATCACGTTTGACGCCATGCTGAACCCGGACGCGCTGACCATCGGGTTTGCACGGCGCTTCGCGACCTACAAGCGCGCGCCGCTCATCTTCGACCAGTTCGAGAACATCGTGAAGCTCGTCCGCGACACCAGCCGCCCGGTGCAGTTCGTCTTCGCGGGCAAGGCGCATCCGCGCGACGAGCACGGCAAGGCGTTCATCCAGAAGATCGTTCACCTCTCGAAGTTCAGCGAACTCAAGGGGCACGTGGTCTTCATCGAGAACTACGACATTCACGTCTGCCGCAAGATGGTCTCGGGCTGTGACGTATGGCTCAACAACCCGCGGCGCCCCCTGGAGGCCTCGGGCACCAGCGGCATGAAGACCACCCCGCACGGCTGTCTCAACCTGTCCATTCTCGACGGCTGGTGGCGCGAGGATTTTGATGGAACCAACGGCTTCGGCATCGGACCCGATGCGCACCCCGGCGACGTTCAGGAGCAGGACCGCGTGGACAGCGCCAATCTGTACCAGGTGCTCACCGAGGAGGTTGTGCCGACGTTCTTCAACCGCGACGCCGATGGCATCCCGCGCCAGTGGATCGTCAAGATCCGGCGCGCCCTGGTGACGCTGGCGGCCAAGTACAGCACGTGGCGCATGGTGCAGGAGTACACGGAGAAGTACTACACGAAGCCGCCGCCCCCTGCCGCTTAGGCGGCGGACCCTGGACTTTGGTGGGGGGAAGGCTCTGCCTTGGTGGGGCGAGGCTCCCCGCCGAGCCGTACGGCCAGCTTGTGGCCTGGCCTGTGGGGACTTCACCCGCGAACGGCTCGTGAGGACCCTCGCCCCACCGGTGGTGGTGGCGGGTGCCGCGGCAGGGTGCGGATCCTGTCTGGTGGGGTGAGGCTCCCGCCGAGCCGTACGGCCAACCGTGGCCTGGCCTATGGGGACTTCACCCGCGAACGGCTCGTGAGGACCCTCGCCCCACCGGTGGTGGCGGGTGCCGCGGCAGGGTGCGGATCCTGTCTGGTGGGGCGAGGCTCCTGCCGAGCCGTACGGCCAGCTCGTGGCCTGGCCTGTGGGGACTTCACCCGCGAACGGCTCGTGAGGACCCTCGTATTGCCCACCGGTGGTGGCGGCGGGTGCCGCGGCAGGGTGCGGATCCTGTCTGGTGGGGCGAGGCTCCCGCCGAGCCGTACGGCCAGTTCGTGGCCTGGCCTGTGGGGACTTCACCCGCGAACGGCTCGTGAGGACCCTCCACCGGTGGTGGTGGCGGCGGGTGCTGCTGGTTCGGGTCAGGCCAGCACGGTGCGGATCACTTCGCCGTGAACGTCGGTGAGGCGCCGGTCGGCGCCGTCGTGGCGCCAGGTCAGGCGGGTGTGGTCCAGCCCGAGCAGGTGCAGGACCGTGGCGTGCAGATCGTGGTGGGTCGTCTTGTCGTGCGCCGCCTTCCAGGACCATTCATCGCTGGCCCCATGGGCGACCCCCGGGCGCACGCCTCCGCCGGCCATCCAGCCGACATAGGTGCCGCCATTGTGGTCGCGGCCCTCACCGCTCTGTGAGAACGGCATCCGGCCGAACTCGGTGTTCCACAGGACGAGGGTGTCGTCCAGGAGCCCGCGTGCCTTGAGATCGCGCAGGAGGGCGGCGACCGGCTGGTCGGTTGCGGCACACATCGGCGGCAGTTCCTTGACGATGCTGGCGTGATTGTCCCAGTTGCCCGTGGGACCGCCGGCGCCGCTCCACACCTGCACGAAGCGGACCCCCCGCTCGACCAGGCGGCGGGCCAGCAGGCAGCGGCGCCCGAAGTCGGCGGTCACCTCGCGGTCGAGTCCGTACAGCCGGCGCGTGGCTGCGGACTCGCGGTCCAGGGAGAGGGCCTCCGGCGCGCTGAGCTGCATCCGGGCCGCCAGCTCGTAGGCGGCGATCCGTGCCTCCAGCCGGGCATCGCCTGGGTGCGCCTCCTGATGGCGGCGGTTGAGTCGCTGCAGGACTTCGAGGCCGTCGCGGCCGGCCTCGGGAGTGATGTAGGCGGCCGTGGCTGGTGCCTTCAGGGCGGCAAGCGGATGGGACGCCCCGGCGTCGAGGAGGGTGCCCTGGTGGCTCACCGGCAGGAACCCGGAGCTGAAATTGCCCCGCTGGTTGTAGGGCAGGCCGCGCCGGTCGGGCAGCACAACAAAGGTCGGCAGATTGTCGGCCTCATTACCCAGCGCATAGCTGACCCACGCACCGAGACACGGGAACCCCGGCAGCAGGAATCCGGTGTTCATCAGGTAGCTCGCCGGACCGTGGACGTTGGTGCGCGATTGCATCGCCATCAGGAAGGCGAGGTCGTCCACACACCCCGCCAGATGCGGGAGCAGGTCGCTGACCCACCGGCCGGAGGCGCCGTGCTGCCGGAGGGGAAAGGGCGGCGCGAGGATTTTTCCCGGCTCGCTGGTCGGTGCCTCCACCCGCTGGCCGTCCCCGGGATCAAAGGGCTCGCCTGCCCGCCGGGCCAGCAGCGGTTTGTGATCGAAGAGGTCCATCTGGCTCGCCCCTCCGTTCATGAACAACTGGATGACCCGGCGTGCGGCGGCCGGGTGGTGCGCGGGGCGGGCGGCGCCGCCTCCCGTGGCGTGGAGCAGGTGCGACAGCGCGATACCCCCGAAGCCGCCGCCCAGGCGCCCGAGGAAGTCGCGACGCGACCCGCGGATCCGCGGACGGCCGTCGCCAGGCTCAGTGCACGAACACAAATTCATTGCTGTTGAACAGCAGCCGGCAGGTGCTGGCGAATCCGTGGCGCGCCGCGTGGGCCTCCAGATCCTGCGCCTCCTCCGGTGCCGGCGGGCGGCCCCATGCCAGCAGGCAGGCCCGGGCGACCCGGGCGGGACCGGTGTCGGCCTCGGCCTCGATCCGGGCCGCCAGGTGCTCCGCCTGTCGCACGGCAAACCGGTCGTTCCACAGGGCAAGGGCCTGCTGCACCGTCACGGAGTTGGCACGTTCCGGGGTGAGTTGGTCCCCCGCCGGGCAGTCCAGGGCGTCCATGAACGGATCGGGCAGGGTGCGGAACAGGAAGCGGTACACGCTGCGGCGGCTGCCGGCCGGCGCATCCACGTCGAAAACGGCGTAGTCCACCTTCGGGGTCACGTGGATCCCCGGCTCGAGTCCGAACTGCCGGTCCGACGGGCCGCCCATCGTGGGGTCCAGCCGGCCGCTTGCGGACAGCATCGCGTCGCGGATGCATTCCGCGTCGAGGCGGGTCCGGTGCATCCGGGACAGCAGCCGGTTCTCAGGATCAAGGGCAGCGGCTCCCGGGTCTGGCGTGCAGGACTGCCGGTAGGTGGCGCTGGTGACGAGCAGTCGGTGGAGCTGTTTGAGGGATCCCTGAGCCTCGTCGCGGAACCACAGGGCCAGCCAGTCGAGCAGCTCCGGGTGTGTTGGCGGGGATCCCATGACGCCGAAATCGTTCAGCGAGGCGGCGAGGCCGCGTCCGAAATGGTGTCGCCACACCCGGTTGACCACCGAGCGCCAAGTCAGGACGTTGGCGTCGGCCGTCAGCCAGGTGGCCAGGGTCGCCCGGCGTGAGCCTTCGTCCGAGGGGTCCGTGAGTTCGAAGCGTGAGGGAAGTGGAGGCAGGCAGTGGAGTGCCCCGGGCTGCGCGGCCTCCAGGGGCTGGGTGATTTCGCCCCGGCGCAGCAGCGAGACCGGACGCGGACCCGGAGTGGGTTTCAGACCGCCGTCCGGCTCGAAATCCGCCGCCGCGGCATAGACCAGGGATGGCGGCGGAAGCGCCGCGAGGGCGTCCTCGATTTCGCGTCCAAGGACCCAGGCGGCCAGTTCCAGCCGGTCGGCCTGGGTGCGGTCGGATTCCGGACGGTCCAGCAGGGCCTCGATGGCCGCCGGAACTGCGACAATGGACACGGAGGCCTGGTCCGTGACCGACAGGCGCAGCCGGCCGATGACGTGTCCGCCGCCGTGGACCTGGCGGAGTTCGCAGACGAGCACCGACCCCTCGCGGAGGTGGACGGGAGTCGCAAACGGGAAGACCGCATGATGGGCCTCGCCGACCCGGGGATGGATGGCCCAGGCGGTGGCATCATCGCCGTCGAGCGCGTGCCCGATCGGCCATCCTTGCTGGCTGAAATCGGCGCCCGGGTTGGCCATCGCGATGTCCGCGCCCTGCGGGGTTTCGGGTTCGAAGACACGCAGCCGGACTTCGCTGAGATGCAGGTTCCCGTTGTCCGCGCGCCCCGGCCCCGCCTGCGGCAAACTCGGGTCGGTCAACACGTCCAGGCGGATGGCCGTCACGGTGGCCACCGGTGAAGCCGCGGTGATCAGGTAGGTGTCGCGTTCGGGCCGTTCACCGCCCGCCAGCAGCGACTGATCGGGTTGACGGACCAGTGGCACCCCGCTCGTGGCCACGAAGGTCCGGGGTTCCAGCACGGCCCACGCGATCCGGCGGGATCGTTGATCCTCCTCCCAGGCCCGGATGCGGTCACGGGTTTCCGGACTGTCGAGAAGGGCGGCATCCCGCCGGGTCACCTGACGCTGTTGCCGCCTCAACTCCTGCCGGCGGCGATGGTGCGCGGGGTCGGGGTCAAAGGCCCGATTGGCGCGGTCCACACCCGAGAAGACCGCCTGCAGCGCGTAGTAGTCCCGCTGGGAGATCGGGTCGAACTTGTGATCGTGGCACCGCGCGCAATGCACGGTCGAGCTGACCGCCACGCTCATCACCGTGGTGATCATGTCATCGCGGTCCAGGTATCGGGCAATCTGCCGGTCGAGGGTGTCCTCGCGGATGTCCCGCAGCGAGCTCTCGTCCCAGGGGCCCGCCGCGAGGAACCCCAGCGCCACGGTGGCCTGCGGATCCCCGGGAAACAGCACATCTCCGGCGACCTGTTCTTGAAGGAACCGCGCATAGGGTCTGTCCCCGTTGAAGGCCGCGATCAGGTAGTCGCGGTAGGGCCAGGCGTTGGTCCGGATCCGGTCCTGGTCGTGCCCGTGGGTTTCGGCGAAATGGACGGCATCCATCCACAACCGTGCCCAGCGCTCGCCGTGCTGGGGAGACGCCAGAAGGCGGTCCACGAGCCGTTCGTAGGCGTCGGGCGCCGGATCCAGGACAAACGCCTCAATCGCCTCGGGCGTGGGTGGGAGGCCCACGAGGTCGAAGGTGACCCGCCGGATCAGCGTCCGGCGGTCGGCCTCGGGTGCCGGACGTCCCCCCGCCGATGCGAGCGTGTGCCGAATGAAGGCATCCACGGGATGTCGCGCTCCGAAGCCGGCCGGGGGTGGCGGCTGGAGGGCGTCCAGCGTTTGGTAGGCCCAGTGGCCTCGGGATGCATCGGACGGCGTGCCGACGCCAGCCGCCCACGCCAGGACGGTGGCGCTTGCGATCGCGAGCGCGATCAGACGTTGCCGCGACCTGGGGAGCACGGGGTGACCTTAGGCCGACGGGAGGGATCCAGACAACCGCGGTCTCGCGGGCTCAAGGACGCGCCGGGGGAATGCGTCGCGGGGCTTCCTGACGACTCCTTCCGGGATTCGGGCGACAGGTGATTTTCGGGGAATTCCGGGGACTTCCCAAGCCGCGACCCGCCAGTTTACCGTTGCGGCGATGTCCCCCGCTTCCCGTCGTTGGACGCTCCGGGTGCGGCGCCCCTGGTTCCCGCTCACCCTGGGTCTCGGCCTGGTTCTTTGTGTCGCCGCCGAGGAACCCCAGCCGGGTGCCGAACGGCTCCAGTCCAGTCCGGTGCTCCGGTCGCTGCGTCCCAATCCCGTCGCCAGGACCCCGGTGTCGGCTGCGGAGGAGACCGTGGCGCGCATGCATGTGCCCGAAGGGTTCCGCGTAGATCTGGTGGCCGCGGAACCCGAGGTGCACCAGCCGATCGCGCTGGCCTGGGATGCCCGCGGGCGCCTCTGGGTCGCCGAGGCGCACAGTTACCCGACCCGGCGGCCCCCGGGCGAAGGTGAGGATCGGCTGGTGATTCTGGCGGATCGTGACGGGGACGGCCGGTTCGAGACCCGACGGGTGTTTGCCGAGGGGCTCAACCTCGTCAGCGGCTTCGCGGTGGGCCATGGCGGGGTCTGGGTGGGTGCCGCACCCGAGTTGCTGTTTCTGCCCGATGCGGATCAGGACGACGTGCCGGATTCCGCGCCGCGCGTGCTGCTGGACGGCTTTGGATTTCAGGACACCCATGAGTGCCTGAACAGTTTCCTGTGGGGGCCGGACGGCTGGCTGTACGGGATCCAGGGGGTCTTCAACTATGGTCGCATCGGCAGGCCCGGATCCCCGGATGCCGGGCGTCAGGAATTGCGGGCCGGGGTCTGGCGGTACCATCCGGTCCGCCACGAGTTTGAGGTCTTTGCCCACGGCGGGAGCAATCCTTGGGGACTCGACCACGATGCGCACGGTCAACTGTTCATGACCCACTGCCGGAGCTACTGGGGGGGCGGCGGCACCACCCACGTGATCCAGGGCGGCCAGTTTTGGAACCAGGCCAACGCCAATTACGCCCCATGGATCATCGCGAACCCCCCGCGCGAATTCCCGGAGTTCCGCAATTTCCTGCTGGCATCGGCGCGCTACGACCACGGCGCCGGCGGCGCGGGCGCTCCCGGCAGCGACGCCATCTACGGCGGCCACTCGCATGTGGGGACGCTCATCTACCAGGGAGACAACTGGCCCGACCGCTATCGGGGCCACCTCTTCACCCACAACCTCCACGGCCACCAGATCAATCATCAGGTGAACCACCGCGAGGGCTCCGGATTCCATACCGTCCACGGGGGAGACGACGTCCTGTTCTGCACCGACCCGCAATATGTTGCGGTCGCCCTGGTGTCGGGTCCGGACGGCGCGGTGTACTTCAGCGACTGGTGTGATCTGCAGCACTGCCACAATCCGCACACCGAGCGGTGGGACCGTTCCAACGGCCGCATTTACCGGATGGTGCACCTGGCCGGTTGGACGCCCCGAAACCCGGACCTGACGCAGCGCTCCGACGCCGACCTCGTCCGCTTGCTGACCCATCGCAATGCCTGGCACGCGCGCACCGCGCGCCGCCTGCTCGCCGAGCGGGCCGCCGCGGGTCGCCCGCTGGATCCCGCCGCTGCGGAGGCCATCCGGGAACTGGCCACCGCCGGTGCAACGGCGGCGGACCGGCTGCAGGGGCTTTGGACCGCCCATGCGGCCCTGCCCGGGGCGGACGCGCTCCGGACCGCGGCGCTGTCGGATCCCGACGAGTTTGTCCGGGCCTGGGGCGTCCAGCTCTCCGCGGAAGCGGGGGCACCGTTGCCGGAATCGGTCCGTTCGACCGTGCTCCGGATGGCATCGGACGATCCCTCCGCATTGGTGCGGCTCCACCTCGCCGCGGCGTCCCAACGGCTGCCCGCCGAGCTCGGCTGGCTTCTCGTGGAGGCCCTGGCCCGCCATACCGAGGATCGTGAGGACCGCAATTTACCCCCGCTGCTCTGGACGGCACTGGCACCGCGTTTGGTGGAGGATCCCGGCCGGGCCCTGGCCCTGGCGCGAACCACCGCCATTCCGCGCCTTGCCGACTGGATTCACTGGTATGCCGCCACGCTCGGTGGGGATCCGCTCGAACGCAGCGTGGCGGCGTGGTCGGAGACTCCGGACCAGTGGCCGCGCCGGCTTGCGGGTTTGTGGCTCGCGCTGGAGCCGCGGGGACCCCTGCCCATGCCGACCGCGTGGACCACGCTGGGGCCGCGGCTTGCGGCCCATCCCGATCCACGGCTCGCCCGCCTCTCCCAGCGGGTGGCCGCCGCGTTTGGCGACACCACGGCCTTTCCCGAACTTCGGGCCGTGCTGGCAGATCCCGGGCGGCCCGCCGACCAGCGGCGCCATGCGTTTGCCGTGCTGGGCCGTGCTGCGGATCCGGCGGCCTTCACCGTCTTTGTCGCGCTGCTGGATGAACCGGATTACCGCACGGATGCCCTCCGGTTGCTGGCCCGGTTCGACACGCTCGATGTACCCGCCGCGCTGCTGAAGCGTCAGGCGGACTGGGACGATGCGACCCGAAATGCGGCGTTTGAGGTGCTGACCCGCCGGCCCGCCCACGCCCTGGCGCTCCTGCAGGCGGTCGCCGACGGCCGCGTGCCGCGCAATCAGCTGACGGCCCTTCACATGCGACAGCTCGGCGAGCTCCGGGACGCCCGTGTGGACGCGCAAATCGCCCGATCCTGGGGGCGGATCCAGTCCAGTCCGGAGGACCTGCTCGCGCGGATGGCCGGTCTGCAGCACACGTTCGAGGAGGCGCCGCTCTGGGCCTACGATGGCCGGGCCGGACGCCGTCACTTCCAGCAGCTCTGCGCCCCGTGCCATGTCCTGGGTCCCGATGGCAGCCGCCTGGGTCCGGAGCTCACCGGCGCCGGACGCAACGGCATCCGGTATTATCTGGAAAACATCCTCGATCCCGACGCCGTGGTGGGCACCGACTACCAGATGACCTCCGTTGAGACCCGCGCGGGGGATGTCGTCTCCGGTCTGGTGCTGCAGGAGACGGACACGGCCATCACCCTGCGGACGCCCGCCGAGGAGCGGGTGATTGCGAAGGCCGATGTGGTCCGCCGCGAACGCAGCGAGCGCTCCCTGATGCCCGGCGGGTTGCTGGAATCCCTGAACGCCCGGGAGCAACTGGAACTGCTGAAGTACCTCACGGAAAACTGAGCGGGTGCCATGCTTCCGTTTGCGGGACGCCCCGGGTAGCCTGCGGGCGTGGACGCATATGTCGCTCCTCCGCGGGTCAACGTGCTGGGTGTGGGCATCTCGGTGTTGAATCTCGACACCGTGGTGCCGGTGTTGGACAGCGCCCTCCGCTCCGGACAGCGCGGGTACATCACGGTCACCGGGGTCCATGGGGTGATCGAGTCGCAGGACGACGAGGCACTGCGCCGCATCCACAATGCGTCCCTGCTGACCACGCCGGATGGCATGCCGATGGTGTGGATGGGCCGCTTTGCGGGGCACGGCATGATGGGACGGGTGTACGGACCGGATCTGATGGAGCGCGTGTTTGAATGGTCGCGGACCCGCGGGGTCACGCACTACTTCTACGGCGGCCAGGAGGGGGTTGTGGAGGTGCTCTCGCAACGGCTTGCGGCGCGGTTTCCCGGATTGCGGATTGTGGGCACCTTCACCCCGCCGTTTCGTCCGCTCACCGATGCGGAACGCGACGCCCTCGTGGCGGAGGTTGCGCGGGTGCGTCCTGATTTTTTCTGGGTCGGCCTCAGCACGCCGAAGCAGGAGCGATTCATGGCGGCGCACCGGGATTTGCTGGAGGCGCGATTTCTGGTGGGGGTGGGGGCGGCATTTGATTTCTTTGCCGGACGCGTCCGCCAGGCCCCGCGCTGGGTCCAGCGGAGCGGCTTCGAATGGTTGTATCGCCTGGCCATGGACTTCCGAAGGCTCTGGCCGCGCTATTCCCGCATTGTCCCGCGATTTCTTTGGAAGGCCGGCTGGCAACTGGCCGGGAGACGCCCGCCGCCGCTGGACACCCCCGTGGAATCCGTGCCGCCGGTCCCTGGCGCCTCGCGCAACGCTTGCCCGTGACCCGGCACGTTCCGTACGCTGGACCGCATGAAATCCCTGCTGCGTGCGGTCATGGCCGCCATCCTGTCGGTGCCGGCCTTTGCGGCGGACAAGCCGCTGACGATTGCGGTCATTCCCAAGGGCACCACCCATGAATTCTGGAAATCCATTCATGCCGGGGCGGTGAAGGCGGAGCAGGAACTGGCGGCGCAGGGGGTGCCGGTGCGGCTCTTTTGGAAGGGTCCGCTGCGGGAGGATGACCGCGACCAGCAGATCCAGGTGGTGGAGAATTTCACGGCGCGGAAAGTCAGCGGCATGGTGCTGGCCCCGCTGGACTCCCAGGCGCTGGTCGCCCCGGTGACCAGCGCCGCACAGGCCGGGGTGCCGACGGTGGTCATTGATTCGGACCTCAATTCCACCCGGCAGATCAGCTTTGTGGCGACCGACAATTTCAAGGGCGGCCAGATGGCGGGGGAGTTTCTCGCCGGGCGGCTTGGTGGTGCGGGGAACGTCATCCTCCTGCGCTACCAGGTCGGGAGTGCGAGCACCGAGGCGCGGGAGGCCGGGTTTCTGGATGCCCTCAAGAAGCATCCGGGCCTCAAACTGATCTCCTCCGACCAGCATGCGGGGGCCACGCGCGAACTGGCCTACCAGGCGGCCCAGAATCTCCTGAACCGTTTCGGGCGCGAGGTGAACGGGATCTTCTGTCCGAACGAAACCTCCACGATCGCCATGACCAAGGCACTGCGCGACATCGGGCGCGCCGCCGGCCAGGTGACCCTGGTCGGCTTTGACTCGGGCACCCAGTCGGTCCTGGATTTGAAAAACGGCGATGTGCAGGCGCTCGTGGTGCAGGACCCGCTGAAGATGGGCTACCTCGGCGTGATCACCCTGGTGGAGCATCTGCGCGGCCGGACTGTTGAGAAGCGGATTGACACCGGGGTGTCCCTGGTGACGCCGGAGAACATGGCCGAGCCTGAGATGGCCGCCCTGCTCGCGCCGCCCATCGCCCGCTACCTCAAGGAATGAAGCCGCCTCCGGGTACCGTGGGGCGGTTGTTGCAGGCGGGGGGGCCCTTTCTGGGACTCCTTCTGGTTTGCGGCCTCTTCGCCCTCACCGAGGAGCGCGCCTTCATCTTCACCGGAGGCAACCTCAAGAACATACTCACCCAGACGGTCATCGTGGCGATCGGTGCCCTGGGGATGACCCTCATCATCATTGGTGGCGGCATTGACCTCAGCGTCGGCTCCGCCGTGGCGTTCACGGGAGTGCTCGGGGCCCGCCTGCTCGTGGCCGGATGGTCACCGTGGGCCACCCTGCTGGCGATCGTCCTTACCGGGGGCGCGATCGGCCTGCTGAATGGCACGATCATCGCCTTCTGCCGGATGATGCCCTTCATCGTCACTTTGGGCATGATGGGCATCGTCCGCGGCTCCGCCAAATGGCTGGGCGGCAACCAGACGATCAACGCCCCCCCGGACTCTCCGGTGGGGCTCCTGATGGCCCGCGAGAATCCGTCCGGCTTCTGGCCGCTGCCTCCCGGGGTCTGGATCGCCCTCGGCCTCGCCGCCTTCATGGCTTTTCTGCTGCGCGAAACGGTGTTTGGGCGCCATGTGTTCGCGATCGGCGCCAACGAGACGGCCGCACGGTACAGCGGCGTCCGGGTCGCCCGCGTGAAGGCATCCACCTACGCCATTTCCGGTCTCCTGGTCGGCCTTGCCGGACTGCTGCAGATGTCCCGCCTGACCCAGGGCGATCCGACAGTGGCCATCGGGCTGGAACTGGATGTCATCGCCGCCGTGGTGATCGGGGGGGCCAGCCTGGGAGGCGGCACGGGCAGCATTCTCGGCTCCATGATTGGAGCCCTCATCATGGCGTTGTTGCGCAATGGCACCAACCAGCTGGGCTGGCAGACGTATTCGCAGGAGATCATCATCGGCAGCGTCATCGTGCTGGCGGTTGGCCTCGACCAATGGCGCCAGTCCCGCCGCCGGGCGTGAGGGCCGGTCCCGCGGACCGCTGCTCCGATCTTGCCTCCGGAATCCCCGCGCTCCAGTGTCCCGTCAATGGCTGTTCTGGAGGCGCATCGCTTCACTGCCGAGGACGTTCACCGCATGGGAGCGTCCGGGGTGTCGTCCCCTTGCGACCGGGTGGAACTCCTTGACGGCAAGGTTGCGGATACCCGCCGTCCGGAGCCCTCGGGATTCCTGGCGCGACAGGTGCTGTCCTCCGCGGACACCGCATCGCCGCCGGCCTTCCCCGAGCTGGCGCTGCCCGTCTCCCGTCTGCTGCGTCCCGCGCGGTGAACCTTTTCCCTGAAACTTCCCGGATTGTCACCCCCATGAGCCCCGTCACCCTTGCGACGAACCAACCCCTGCAAAGCCTCGATGAAGTCGAGGATTTCTACAAGGAACGCTACCCGGATCCCTCCGGGCCGGCCCCTGCCCGCAAGCCGCCTGTGGGCTTCGCACCGGACAAGCAGGAGACGGAGTTCCGCAATTACGAGGCCGACGCACGACCCACGGTGCGCGAGTTCTACCGGCTCAATCACCAGTTTCAGACCCGGGATTTCGTGCTCGCCAAGAAGCGGGAATTTCTCGGACTCAACCGCCGCGAGATGGGGATCTGGGAGGCGGCCGAATACCTCAACCAGCTCGTGGACGACAGCGATCCCGACACCGACATGTCGCAGTTGGAGCACCTCCTGCAGACCGCCGAGCAGATCCGCAGGGATGGCCAGCCCCGATGGATGATCCTCACCGGGTTCGTTCACGACCTGGGGAAGATCCTGTGCCTCTGGGGGGAACCGCAATGGGCCGTGGTCGGCGACACGTTTGTCACCGGGTGCGCGTACGATCCGCGGATCGTGTTTCCGCGGTTCTTCGAGGCGAACCCGGATTTCAACAATCCGGACTACCAGACCCGCCTCGGCATCTACGAGGAGGGGTGCGGACTCGACGCCGTGGACCTCTCCTGGGGGCACGACGAGTACATCTACCAGGTCTGCAAGGACCACCTGCCGGAGGAGGGACTCGCCATGCTGCGATACCACAGCTTCTATCCCTGGCATCGCGAGGGTGCCTACGACTTCCTCTGCAATGCCCGCGACCGGGAGTTGCTCACCTGGGTCCAGCGGTTCAATCCGTACGATCTCTACACCAAGAGCCACACCAAGCCCGACGTGAAGGCCCTTAAGCCGTTCTACGACGAGCTCATCCACGAGTATTTTCCGGACAAGCTCCGCTGGTGACCCGGGAGGGGAGCCGTTGAAGGGCCGTCAGGCCCGGACGGCGGCCGGCGCCGGCGTCAACGCCGCGGTTGGGGCCCCGGGGCCGGGGTCTCCGTCAACGCCGGTCCGTGCCACGAACCGGCCGATGCGCTCCACCGCGACCTCCAGTTGATCCATGGCGGTGGCAAAGCAGCAGCGCACAAACGACTCGCCCCCGGCGCCAAAGGCGCCACCGGGCACGCAGGCCACCTGCTCCTCGCGCAGCAGTCCGAGGGCGAACTCGCGTCCGCTCAGGCCCGTGCGTCCGACGTTGGGAAACGCGTAGAAGGAGCCCCGGGGCTGGTGACAGGAGAGCCCCAGATCGTTGAGGGCCCGGACCACGAAGTTCCGGCGCAGCCGGTACTGGTCGCGCATCATCGCCGTGGCCTCGCCGCCACGTTCCAGGGCCTCGATCGCCGCCTCCTGGGAGATGATGCTGGCGCACAGCATCGAGTACTGATGGATCTTCATCATGGCCTCGATCAACGGCGCCGGGCCGCAGGCGTAGCCGATGCGGAACCCGGTCATCGCGTAGGCCTTGGAGAACCCGTGGAGGAACAGCGTGCGCTCCGCCATCCCGGGCAGCGAGGCGATGGAGACATGCTCCCCCTCGAAGGTGAGCTCGGAATAGATCTCGTCGGAGATCACCAGCAGGTCATGGCGTCGCACCACCGACGCGATCGCCTCAAGTTGCGGACGCGACAGGGTGCCGCCGGTCGGGTTGGTGGGGAAGTTGAGCATGAGGACCTTGGACCGCGGCGTCACCGCGGCCTCGATGGCCTCGGGGCGCACCGCGAAGCCGTCCCCGGCATGGCAGACCACCGGCACCGGCCGCCCGTGCGCCAGCAGCACCCCCGGGGCATAACTCACATAGCACGGCTCATGGTAGATCACCTCGTCCCCGGCGTTCAGCACCGCGCGCAGGGCCAGGTCCAGCGCCTCGCTGACGCCGACCGTGACGAGGATCTGGTCCTTCGGTTCGTACGCGACGGCGAAGTTCGCCGCGACGTACCGGCTGATCGCCTCGCGGAGTCGGGGCAGTCCGAGATTGGACGTGTATTGGGTGCGTCCCCGCTCCAGGGCGTAAATCGCCGCCTCGCGGATGTTCCAAGGGGTGGCGAAATCCGGTTCGCCCACGCCGAGGGAGATCACCCCGGGGGTGTTCTGGACCACCTCGAAGAAGTCCCGGATTCCGGACCGGGGAATGCCCGAGACATGGTCGGCAACGAAGGATCGGGTGCTGGACATTGGCAATGGGTTTGGGACGCGGGCGTCAGACCGGCCGGAAGCATGGATCCCGGCCGGCCGTCACGCGCTGCGTCGTGTGGGGGATCAGACGCTTGCGGGACGGCCGGGGCGCGCCGGGGCCGCTCCGGCCGCGGGGGCGGGCGGAAAGGCGGCGGCCATGGCGGGCGGCGCGACAGTCATGACCCTCAGAGCAGGCCGGGAATCGGAAACCAAAGTCAAGCCCGGCCGGGACGCCGCCAGGGCGCCGCGGCCCCGTGGGTGGAATCGCCGGTTGGAAAATCCGTTGACGCCCCCCGCTCCCGCCCCGCCCATTGACGGGGTTCCGATGCTTCTGTTCCTCGAATCCAGAAAGTCATGGCGCTGACCGACCTCAAGGGGCCGGGCTTCGCGACCCTATTCAACCTGGGTGGACGGGTCGTGGGCCCGGCGGTCAACCGGTTCATCAATCTCGACCCCGGGGAGCTTGTGGAGGCCGCCCGTCGCCGGACCGGGCTGGATGATTTCGGTGGCGAGGATTTCATGCCGGCGCTCCGGGAGTTGATGGCGTCCTGCGATCGGGAGGCCGACCTGAACCTCGTGGGGCGGTTGGCGGCGCGGAGCGATGCATCGCGCATCCTCAGGAACCGGCTCAGGGTGCAGGCCGACCGCACGCGCCATCCGGCGATCGCCGCCCAGGAGATCCGACGTCCCCTGGTGGTGGTGGGGCTCCCGCGCTCCGGCACCACGCTGCTGCACCGGCTCCTTTCGCAGGATCCGGCGAACCGGGTGCCGCTCACATGGGAGTCCATGCTGCCATCGCCCCCCCCCGAACGGGCCACCTACCGGACCGACCGGCGCATCGAGTTCGCCGACCGTCAGGTGGGCTGGTTCCTGCGCATCGCGCCGCACTTCCAGCGCATCCACCCGGTGGGTGCGCGGCTGGCCGAGGAGTGCGTGATGCTGATGAGCCACTCGTTTGCCAGCTACCAGTTCGACACCATGTACCGCATCCCGTCGTATCAGGCCTGGCTGGAGCGCCAGGACCTGCACGGGGCGTACGCGATCCACCGCCGGCTGTTGCAACATCTCCAGTGGCGTTGTCCCGGCGAACGCTGGGTGCTCAAGGCGCCCAACCATCTCTTCGCCCTCCCCACGCTGGTGGAGACCTATCCGGACCTGAATCTCATCTGGACCCACCGGTCGCCGGCGGAGGTGATCCCCTCGCTGGCCAGCCTGTGCACGGAGCTGCGACGGGTGTTCAGCGATTCCGTGGTGGCCAGGAAGACCGGTCCCGAGGTGACCCGGGTGTGGGCCGACGGGCTGGCGCGGGGTCTGTCGGCCCTCGACCGCGGGGTGCTCCCTGCCGGACGGGTGTGTCACGTCTCCTACGAGAGCCTCGCCACGGACGCGGTCTCCGAGGTGCGCCGCCTGTACGCCCACTTCGACCTCCCATTCACCGCCGCCTTCGAGCACCGCCTTCGCATCTTCCTGCAGGAATTCCCCCGGGGCCGCTTTGGCCGGCACGAGTACTCCATGGCCGCGTTCGGACTCGATCCGGGGGAGGAACGCCGCCGCTACCAGGCCTACTGCGAACGCTTCGGCCTGAACTGGCCCGACGACGGCGCCGGGGGCGGCTGAGGGCCGCGACCGGGATGTCTCACATCACCGTCTGACCGCGGCCAGCCGCCGCCTGCCGGTGATGCGCCGGCTTGTTCTGAAGACGGCCGGGGGCCGCGCGCACTCCAGGGCGCTGCGCGTTGACCCTGTGGAGTCAGTTCCCCCCGCGCCGCTTGCGGGAACCTGCAGGCTTGGTCAACGTCGCCGTGGCGATGGAGCCGTTCCAAATCATCTTCAACCCCATCAGCGCCGGGGAGCTGGCCCGCATGCCGAGGGATCTCCAGCTTCAGGTGCTGGGCCAGTTCCGCGGTCTGCCCAAGGAGTTGCAGCGCGGCGAAGGCCAGTACGGTCACCTCACCCGCAATGGCCGCACGCTCACCCGGTACCGGCTCGGGGACTACCGGATCTATTTTGAGCGCCATCCGCTGGGCATCGTCGTTCACCGGGTGCTCAACAAGCACTCCTTGAAGGACTTCCTGTACCGCAGCAACCTGGCCTCGGAAGAGGATGCCACCCTGGCCGACGATCCGAGATTCTGGGAACTGATCGAGCAGACGCGCCAGCAGTCCCGCGGAGAACCCTGAGCCGCCGGGCCGCGGATCAGGCCCGGGGGTGAAATGCGTCGTGCACGTCGCGGAGACGGCGTCCGGCGACGTGGGTGTAGATTTCGGTGGTGCTGATCCGCGCATGGCCCAGCAGTTCCTGGATCACCCGGAGATCGGCGCCATGGTCCAGCAGGTGCGTCGCGAAGCTGTGCCGCAGGCTGTGCGGCGTGATGGCCTTCGACAGCCCGGCCCGGCGCACGCATTCCTTGATCCGCAGCCACAACGTCACGTGGGCAAAGGCGCCGCCGCGGCGGTTCAGGAAGACCGCCGCCGGGGATTTCGGACCCACCAGGCGGGGGCGTCCGGACGCCAGGTACCGTTGCAGCGCCTCGATCGCCCGCGAGCCCACCGGAACCACCCGCTCCTTGTTGCCCTTGCCGATCACCGTGACAAAGCCGGATTCCAGATGGAGCTGTTCCATCCGCAGCCCGCGCAGTTCCGCCAGCCGCAGGCCGCTGGCGTAGGCCAGTTCCAGAACGGCATGATCACACAGGGCCGAGGGCGTCGCGTCCGTCCCGGGTGCCTGCATCAACTGGCCGATTTCGGCGTCCGACAACGCCTTCGGCAATGTCTTCCAGCGTCGGGGCAGCGAGAGGTTCACCGCCGGGTTGGGGGTCACCAATCCCTCGGACTCGGCGAATCCGAAGAACGCACGCAATGCGGCCACATGGAGATACAGGCTGGAACTGCTCAGCCGTGCCGGGGGTTCGCCCGGCGCGCGGGTCGGACGCGTCCGCTGGTGCTCCAGGAACTCCATCAGTTCGGCGAACGTCACGTCACGCCACTGCAGGCGCCCGCGGGGTTCGGCCCAGGTGACGAACTGTCCGAGCAGGTGCGCATAGGTCCGTTGCGTGTGTGCGGCGGCCCCCCGTTCGTGACGGAGATGCACCAGGAACTCCTCGACGAGCGGCGCGAGCACCCCCGGAGCAAAGCCTTCGTTGCCGGCCCGGGAAATGGAAATCGGGGTTCCTGCCGCGTGCCGGATGCCGACGTGCGCGCCTTGCCCCGCGCCGGGCCGGGTGATACACCCGCTGTGGTTTCCGGGAACGCGGTTCCCCGGGAGGGCGAGTGGCGCAGTGGTTAGCGCAGCAGTCTTACACACTGTTGGTCGGGGGTTCGAATCCCTCCTCGCCCACCCGGACCCATTGAAGTCCGCGACCACGAGGTGCCGCGGTATCGTCCGGCAACCGCACCCGCTGCTCGCTTGGTTCCGCGCTGGCCCGCAACCGAAAACGGCGGAGGGCCGCACGTACTCCAAGACGCTGCACGCTGAACCTGTGGAGTCCGGCGCCCCCCGCGCCGTTTTGGAACGACGCGACACCCCAAAATGCGCCGCGATCAAGCCAAGGCGCGGCTCCACCCTTTGCGGGCGCGGACCTCGGACCTATTTGGGGACCGCGACACGCAGTCCCTCCCGCCTTCCGGCTCACACTTCGATCTGGACCATACCCCCGGGGACAAAGATCTCCTGGATCGCGACGCCCTCCGCGGTGAATTGGTGCACATCAATCACCGGCGGGCATTGGAGTTCCACGACCCGCTCGTCCACCGGCGACGGGTCCGGTGCACAGTCCAGGGACCACACCGGACGCTCCGGCCGGAAACGGACCGACTGCACCTGGGCAACCGCCTCCTGCTGGGCCCCGTTCACCATCTGGTACACCGCACACCGCGCGTTGCCACTCAGGACAATCCGGTCCGAGGGACGGAGCCGGACCTCATTCTGGTCGTCGAGGACCTCCACCCATTCAACAAATCCCAACCCGGTGATCCGTCGGAGTTGGATGCGGCCGTTTGTGGACCGGTGGACATCCCGGATGACGAGGGAGGCTGGCGAGGCGCCGTCCTGAGGGACCGATTCTTGAAGCTCTGTGCCGTCGTGCATGGTCTGAGGGGTTGGCGATTTCCGGGTGTGCCGGGTCGGGGAGGAATCCGGTCAGCCGCGAATGCCGATGGTCCCGTCGTTGCCGGTGACGATCCGGCGACGTGAGGAACTGGCGACGACATACACCGGGTAGTTTTGGGTGGAATAGGTGGTGATCGTGGAGGTGGCGGACGAGGCGAACTGGGCCGGCGTCAACCGGGCGGTCGAGGGGCCGATGATGCGCGCGTAGAGGTGATTTCCGTTGGCCTGGGACACCGCCCCGACCGCCCCGGGCAACACCTGATACTCCCGGGATTCGTCAACAATCCATGGCCCCGGCAGCGGCAATGGCGTCCCGGGCGGGTGGACCAGGATGGAGGCCGGGCTCTGGGGTTGCTCCTGGGAGATCTTGAGCGGCATGGGAAGGCGATTGGTTGAAATGCTTATGCATGAGTTCAGTTCGGCGAACTTCGGTCAACTCGAAACTCGTTCCCTCCGCTGGATGGAGGATTTCTGCAAGGCCGACCAGGGCCCCCGGGTATCCCGGACGGCGAACGTCCAGATTGGCGTCCTGAATCTCAAGGGCTCCATGGATCCTCCCGAGGCGGCAGTAGCCCTGGCGGGCGTCCTTCAGGGGAAACGGCGGCGCCGGATCGGCGGCCAGCGATTCGAGGGCGATCGGTTGATCCAGATGCCACCGCCTCAACGTCGCGCCGGATTCGGGGAACGACCGTTGCAGGTGACGGATCAGGTGATTCGAGTAGGCGACACGGGCGTCCCGGCACCGCGGGTAGAACTGCTTGGTGCCCCAGAGGTGGAGGCAGTGGGGGTTCAGGCTGAGGTGCTGACGCCGGACATCGTACCCCGCGAGGGCCGCGCCGCGCAGCCCCTGCCTGCGGAGCAGCATGGACACCAGCCGCTGCTCGGCAAACAGCATGGCATCGCCCCAGCGACCGTCCGAGGTGCCGCGACCGGGATCGCTGCGGTTCAGGAATGTGGAAAACGCCATCATGAACCGGATGGATTCCGCGGCGTAGCTGCGGGCAAAGGCCGGATCGGCAATCATCAAAACGCCCGCGTTCGCCGGGGCCGCCTCCCAGTCCCAGCCGGCGTCCTCAAACCCGAACGTGCCGTAACGGGCGCGCTGGTGACGATAGTCCTCGGAGTGGAGTTCCTCCGGATGCAGCACCACCACCGGTGCGCAGGCCGGCACCGGGGACCAGCAGATGGCGTCCGGATCCAGGCTGACCGCGGGCTCGGTCATGGAGGCCCAGGCAAACAGCTTTCCCGCCGACCAGAACACCGCGGGATCGAGTGCTTCGGGGATGGCCTCCAGTTCCGTGGAAATCCCGTCGGTGTACACCCACTCCAGGCCGATGTTGCGGATGAAGGCCAGTCCCCGCTGGTCGGTGTACAGGCGAAGGCGTCCGTGGCGGCGCGCCTCCAGGGCGCTGGTCAGCCAGGTCAACGCCTCAAACGCCGCAAGCTCGATCAGCCCGGAGCCGCGGGGGCCGGATTCGACAAACTGCGGTCGCGTCCAGAAGGTGTGGAAGTAGAGGCCGGGGGCCTGCGCGGCGGTCATCATTGCAGTGCGTTTCCTGAACGGGCGGGCGGCACTTCGACCGGGACATCCTCCGACCAGGGCACCTCGTAGATTTCGATGGATTCCTTGATCCCCTTGAGGACCGGGTGACCCAGCGGACGGCATTGGGAGGCCAGGATGGGCGCATCCCGGCTGAGATCGGTCCACGTCGCGTGGCTGATCACGATCTGCCCCCGTCCCGCGATGGCCTCCAGCCGGCTTGCGATGTTGGCGTCGCGTCCGAAGACCGTGTAGTTCGAGACGATCCGTCCGCCGCCGAGCGTGCCCACCGTGACCTCGCCGGTGTGGATGCCCACGCCGAAGGCGAGCAGGGGAAGGATGCGCTGCATCGGTTGTCCGGTGGCGGCGCGGCGGCCGTTCTCCGCCTCGCGCCGCCGGTTTTCGCGCAGACGCTCCTCGTTCAACTCGCGCACCCGCCGCTGCGCGGAGATGCTGGCCAGCACGCAGGAGAGCGCGTGGGAGCGGCAGGGAATCGGGGCCCCCCAAAAGGCCATGACGCAGTCGCCGATGTACTTGTCGAAGGTGCCGTCGTGTTCCTTGAAGATGCGGGCGATCTCGGACAGGTAGCGGTTGATCGTGGCCATGGATTCGTCGGCCTCGTGGCGCGCAAAGGCGCGTGTGGCTTCGGGATCCGCCTTGGAATCCTGGGTGTATTCCAGCACCAGCCGGTGACTTTCATCCACCATCTCGGTGAACCCCCGCAGATCGGCAAAGGCAATGGTCACCCGGCGATGGCTGCCGCCCGCCCGCTCCGTGAGCTGCTTTTCCCACGCGGCAAAGACGTTTTCAGACAACACCCGCCGCCAGAAGGACCGGGTTTCGGACCGGGTCAGCAGTTCGTTGATGCCACGCCAGGTCAGCAGCGCCACATGGGTCATCAGCAGCGCCCCGGCGACCGGCAGCACCACGGGCAGCATCCATCCGGTCCGCAGGAACAGCGCAAAAGCGACGACCACGTAGGCCGCAGCGAACAGGGCGACCGCGCCCGTCGCCCACCAGGCGCGCAGGCGCCAGCTCAGGACGGCCGGGACCAACGTCAACAGGGAGAGCAGCGCCAGGTCGGCGGCCAGCGACGGTTTGCGCACGAACTGCGCCGTGATCAGCGAGTTGGCGACATTCCAGAACACGCCGGACAGGGGGGTGTTGGCGGACAAAGGGGTCGCCCCGAGGTCGGAGACGTTGTTGCCGGCCACGACGGAGGCCACGATGGCCAGGCGTCCGCGCCAGGCGGGGTCCACAGGCTGTCCCTCCCGCCGCCGCCTGGCCGCGTGCAGCAGGTCGGCGTAGTTCTCGTAGAACAGCGCCTCGTTCTCGGCCGGCACCAGCCACGGGATGAAGAAATTGGTGCGGGAGTCCACCGGGACCTCGATTCGCTCCAGCCCGTTGGTGTCCACCAGGGTGATCCAGCCGCGCGTGATCCGGGATTGGCGGAGGTCCAGTCCCAGTTCTGTGGCCGCCAGTACGAATCCTCCATGCCAGATGCGGGCGGTGCCGCCCTCCGGCACGGCGGTGTCCACAAAGGGGCGGATGCGCCGCACCACGGGATCCAGGTCGAAGATCCGGCTTGCATGGGCCACGGCTGCGGCGGGGGCCCGGAACAGCGTTGCCGGCAGCTCCAGGCCGGATTCCACGGGTTTGGGAAACGCCGACAGGATGACATCCGGCCGTTGGCCAATGACGCGGGCAAAGTAGGCATCGGAACTGACCCGGGACCCATCGGGAAGCTGCCGGCGGGTTTCCTGATAATCGTAATGAGGATCTGCGAACAGGATGTCGAACAGGACCGCCTTGACCTCCTGCTGGCGCAGCTCCTCCAGGATTTGTGCGTGGAAGTACCGGGGCAACGGCCAGCTGAAACCGTCGTTGGTTGCCGTGTACCCGAGGCTTTCGACGTCCAGTCCGACCAGTCCGAGGTTGGTGGCGATCCGGGGGGCGCGCCGGCTCGCCAGGCGCATCCGGCTGTCGTAGGCGCCCAGTTCGAGCCGCTCGACAAGTCCCAGGCCCTCGATCAACACGGATCGAAATCCGAAGGCCTCCTGGCGGGGTGGCGCCCGTTCGGAGATCCACAAGGAGGAAAGACGGAGGCTCCAGACCACGCCCAGCACCGCACCGCAAATGAGGAGGGGCACCTTGCGGACCAACCGGGGGGTCATGATCCCGACGCTAGGCAGGCGCCTTGGAGGGGCAAGCGCGAACTCGAACGTTCCGGGATGGGCAGGGGCGTGTTTCACCGCGCCCCATTTCAATGCCGCTGCGCCCGGGAAGGACCCGTCCGAGAACGTGGGAAGCACCCGCCCGTTCAAGCTTCCCACGTTCCCCGCAGCGACCCCCCACGCCTGGCGGCAGAAGTTACGGATTCGGTGAAACGCGTCCCCACCAGTGGCGGCGACTCATGGCGTTGGTTCGCGGTTCCACGTACGGCGCGGCAGGAGCCTTGCCCCACCGATGCAAGAGTGGTGGCGACCATGGACCGGTCCCTTGATCACCCAGGTGGAATCAGACCGGGTCCGAATCGGGCACAGAGGGACAAATCGGGCACAGAGGGACAGGTCATATGGAGGGCACTGGGAGGACACTGGGGGACAGGTCATTTGTGGCTCGCTCTCCTGATTCCGGGCATCAGTCCGACATAGGGACAGGTCCTTGGGTCCCCTCACCCGTAAGCCCCCACGCCTCTGGGTGCCCTGGGGTGGGTAGGGGCGTGTTTCACCGCGCCCCATCTCAATGCCGCTGCGCCGAGGAGGAACCCTTCGGAGAACGTGGGAAGCGCCCGCCCGTTGGAACTCCCCCCGTTCCCCGCAGCGACCCCACACGCCCGACGGCAGAAGTTACGAACACGATGAAGCGCGTCCCTACCAGTGGCGGTGACCATTGACCTGTCCCTTTGTCCCATGCCGCGAGCATGGCGTGGCCGCGATCCTCATCGAGGATCGCGACTTCACGCGTTTCGGCGCGCCGCGACCGGTCGCGGGTGCGCGCCCTTTTTGCCTTTACGCCTGCCGGGTCATGTCCTAGCAACCGGCGCGTGCGCAGCGCCCCGGACTTCGACGACGTAGCCCGGCGACACCGCGCGCGGTCGGCGGCGATCGGACTGGTCCTGCTCCTGTGCGCGGTGGGGCTGAACGCCGCCGCCCCGGTGGCCGGCCAGGAAGGCGCGGCGAGTCCCCCGTTTTTGCTCGCGCCGCCGCCGCAAGACGGTCCGGTGGTGGTGCACGCCCGCTTCGACCTGCACGACATCAATGAGGTGAACGACGGCTCCGAGACGTTCGAGTTCACCGGCGCGCTGACCCTCGAATGGCAGGACCCTCGTCAGGCCTTCGATCCCGCCGTCGTTGGCGTCGAGGAGAAAATCTTCACGGGCGACTATCAGTTCAACGAGCTCGCGACCGGCTGGTATCCGCAGGTGGTGCTCGCCAACGTCTCCGGCCTGTATCAGAAGACCGGGGTGGTGCTGCGGGTGCGGCCCGATGGGCGCTCGACGTTGATCGAGACGATGAACGCCGCGGCCGAGTCGGAATTCGACATGCGGCGCTTCCCGTTCGACTCGCAGCGCCTGGAGGCGATCTTCGAAGTCTTGGGGTTCGATGCGGACCAGGTGCGGCTACAGGTGGACGCGGACGCGAGTCGGCTGGCTGGCAGGGGGAGCGTGCCGCAATGGACCATCACCTCGACCGCGGTATCGGCCCGCGACCTGTCGTCAGCGGATGCCGGGCGCAGCGGCGCGTCCTCAGCGCTGCTTCTGCACGTCGACGTGGAGCGCCAGTCGTGGTTCGTGCGACGCCTGGTGGTCGCACCGCTCGTCGTCATCGTCCTGCTCTCGTTCTCGGTGTTCTGGATGGATCGTGCCTCGCTCGGCGATCGCGTCAGCGTCTCGTTCATCGGCATCCTGACCGTCGTCGCCTACCAGTTGGTGACCAGCGAGCAGTTGCCCCGCATCGCCTACGTCACGGTGATACACGGGTTCCTGAACATCAGCTTCCTCACCATGTGCGCGACGGTGGTCGTCAACCTGGTGGTTGGCAAGATGGACCAGCGCGGCCAAAGCGCGCTCGGCGATCGCGTCGACCGCATCTGCCGCTGGGCGTTCCCGCTCGTCTATTTCACCCTGATCGGCGTGCTGATGTTGGTCGAGTTGGTGGTCTCCTGAGCGCGCAGCTCTTCGGGTAATTCATGGCGCACGCCCTCGCTCCCAGCCGCGTGCTCATTCGCCGTCCGGGCTTTACCGGCGCCGTGCGGCCGACGCCGTGCCGGTGCGTGCGGACCGTGTCTGCGGGTCGGCTGCAATCACCGGCGTGTAGCCGGCCGGCCTTGTGCCGGCCTGACGGCGCGCAGCTCCGCGGTGGGTGCCTCGTGCGGACCCAGACGGACCCGCGCCCGGGCGTGGTGCTCGGCTCGAACGGGAACAATGGGGTCGCGAAAATAACGCACTCCCTCCTGCGCCAGCGGCCGGACGAACAGCTCGATCAGATCAGGTTCCGGCATGCAGGAAAATGCGGCGCACCTGCTCGTCCACACGCTGCTCGGACCAGTCCGGATGCTGCACGCGGAGGAATGCCGTCTTGTGCCGGCGCATCGTCCAGTAAAGCCGGTGCGCCACCCGCCAGCGTTCCGCCGGCGACATCCGGCGGAGCGCCAGCGTCTGGTCCGGGCTGACGCGTTCATCCGCCATCATAGCGACCACGATGGCTCGCTCGGCCGCGCCCAGCAAGCCCGCAGGCCCGGCTTCCTCGTCACGCCTTCGGTCTTTTGCCTTGCAAGCTCCCGCCCGCCTGCCCGCCTTCCCGCGGCCCGAATCCCCGGCACATCGGCGAACGTCTTCGGCGATTCCGAGAACCATGAACCTGTCCCTCTGTCCGGACCCCCCCGGTGGGGCAACACCTCCCGGTGAGCCGTGCGTCTGTGGAGTCCCCACCAAGTCAACTCCCAGTCCCGCGCACGGCGCGGCAGGAGCCTTGCCCCACCAAAGCCGAGGCCGCGGCTTCCACCCCCCCGGAAGTGGTGGCGGACCAGCAGGGACACGACATCTATCCGCAGATCTGCGTCCGCCAGCCACCGAAGATGGGATGTGAAGAGAACCATTGACCTGTCCCTCTGCCCGGCCCCCCCGGTG